>CALWTR010000033.1 GCA_944384525.1 uncultured Clostridia bacterium | reverse complement strand
GAGCTGTTTGCAGACCGGTACGTCGGACATTATCACGTCGTCGCCGTAAAGGACGAGGAAAGGCTCTCCGCCTGCAAAACTGCGCGCGCGGCCGACCGCATGGCCCAGCCCCTTGACTTCTTTCTGGCGCAAAAAATACACATTTGCTGTGTCCGCTATGCTCTTGAGTCTGTCGGCCTCCTCGTATTTTCCCTTTGAACGTAGCGCAAGGTCGTATTCAACGGACATGTCAAAGAAGTTTTCCATTGCGTCCTTGTCCCTGTTCGTTATCACAAGTATATCTGTTATACCGCTGTCCGCGGCTTCCTTAACAAGGTAGTAAATGGCGGGTATGTCAACTATAGGTAACATTTCCTTGGGCACTGCATGCGATATAGGGAGCATTCTGGTGCCTAGCCCAGCCGCTGGGATTATCGCTTTGGTTATTTTTTTATCAGTCATGTCATCATCCTTTACAGTGTTTTAAAAACTGCCGGATAGTTCGCTTGCTGCCTGATCCTGCGCGGCGGCAGTTTTACCTATTATTATACTATGGTCCGGCGGATTAGTCAATACTTTAACGATCCGGTGCCTGTACGGGAAAATTTTCCTGAATTTTACAGGAGGAGCTTCTCAAGCTCCGGGAGAAGTATTTCCACAGCATCCTGTGTGCTATCCGCCGTCAAGGTACAGCCTGCGGCTCTTACATGTCCGCCGCCGCCGTGGATCTTTGCGACAGATGCGACATCCGGACCGCTTGAGCGGAGGGATATTTTGTATTCCCGGTCGCCGGACTGCCTGACGAGAAAAGCTATATCAGTTCCCTCCATGCATCGCGCCGCTTCGATCATAGTGTCTGTATCTTCCGGCTCTATCCCTTTTTCCTGCATTTCGGCAAACGTTACGGTAGTGTACGATATTTTGCCGTTTGCGCCGAGCTTCATATTTTCGACTGCCAGAGCCTCTGCGCGCAGTTGTTCTATACGTTTGGATTCAAAGAGCAGATGATTTATTTTTGCGGCGTCGGCTCCGAACTCGAGCAATCTTGCGGCAGTTCTGTATGTTTCCGGAGAGGCATTCGAGTATTTGAAACATCCGGTATCCGAGCTGATCGCGGCATACAGAGCCTCAGCAAGCTCCGGCGTTATTTCGCGTATATATTTATTCTCGAGCATAAAGAAAGCCAGGTCTGCAATTATTTCTCCGGTCGCAGAGACGGTTTTGATATAATGCGGAGCAAAGGCTTGACCGACTCCGTGGTGGTCGATCATTATTTTCGGAGATATCAATGTTGCCACGCGTCCGAGCTGAGAGGGGGAGGCCACATCGACGGCGATAGGGGTATACTGCTTGCTTTCGCTGTATTTTCCTGCACCGCAGTTCTCAGTCAGGAAAAGCAGCCTTGAGGGGATCGGGTCCGCGCAGATCAGGTCAGCGCGCACCCCAAACTGGGCGTATATATGGCAGAGCGCCGCGGCGCTGCCCACAGTGTCCCCGTCAGGGCGAACATGCATGACTATGAGAGGGTCCTTTATTTTCATAAGCTCCGCCGCAAGTTCCTCGCGGCAAAGCGCCGGGAATTCCATCATTTTTACATCCTTTCCTGTCATTGCTGAATTTATTTCGGCAGCTTTGTTTTAAAAGCGGCGCCGTCATCCCGGCACTTATTCTTCATCGCTCGAAGATTCGCTTCCGATCTCCTTGAGTATCCTGGATATCTTGGCTCCGTGCTCCATAGATGCGTCGCGTCTGAACAGCAGATCCGGCGTTATTCTCAAATTGAGCGTTTCCGCAAGGTGATGGCGGAGCATTCCGGTACATCTTTTGAGACCGTCCTCAGCGGCGTCCCAGTCACCGAGGACGGAGAAATATACTTTAGCTATCTTGAGATCTGCCGCGACCTCCGCACGAGTTATGCTGACGAAATTGTTTGCGACCCCGGGATCCCGGACCTGGCGCAGAGCTATTGAGAGCTCCTGAGCCAAAGCGTCGTTTATTCTTCCTCTTCTGTAATTAGCCATTTTAACATCCTCTTCTGTATAGTGTTTGATATTATTATGCAGATGATATTATGTTTTTATCTGCCTATCTCTACCTCTTCCGCCTCTATTTTCTCACCCAGTATGCGTGATGCAGTAACGGAGAATTTGTCCGGTGCGTCGCTGACGCAGTAGCGTATACTGCCGGAGCCGCTTCTGCTCTTGCGGGATAATGCACGGAACAGGGCAGAGGCTCCTGCCTCGCCGCTGTTTATCAGAGTGACCCCCGGCAATTGTTTGCTTATGACTCCGGAAAGGAGCGGGAAATGAGTACAGCCAAGTATGAGGGTGTCACAGCCGAACGTGATGAACGGTGCGAGATAGCGGCGCGCTATCTCATTCGGGACCGGATCGGATTCATCTGTAAGTCCGTTTTCTACGAGCGGTACGAAAAGCGGACACGGCACCGCGGTAGTGACTATTTTGTCGGATATCTGCCTGAGCTTGTTTTCAAAAGCTCTGTTTTCGACTGTGGCGGTTGTACCTATTATTCCGACTCTGCCGTTTTTGGTCGCGGCCGCGGCAAGGAGCGCCGAGGGGGTGATCACTTCGGTCACCGGTATATCGAACTGCATTTTTTCTGAAATATATACGCTGCTTGCAGTGGCGCAGGCTATCAGGACCGCATCGGCTCCGCTCTTTTCAAGAAAAGCTATATCCTCGGCTATATACTTTTTTATCTGAGCGTTCGACCGTGTTCCGTAAGGGACTCTGGCGGTATCTCCGAGATAAACTATATCGCATCGCGGCATCATGGCGCGCGCAGCCTTCATCGCGCTCAGACCGCCGACTCCGCTGTCAAATATCCCGGTCATTCAGCGCACCTCGTATAAGAGAAGTGAGCAGACCTTCAAAGTCAGTACCGGTCTCTTCGATCAGTCTCGGGTAAAGACTTCGATCGGTAAATCCCGGCAGTGTGTTGACCTCGTTGAAATACAGCTCGGAAGTTCTCTTGTCAAGGAAGAAATCTATTCTTGCAAGCTGCCTGCATGAAAGCGCGCGGAACAATATTTTAGAGTAATTGTAAACTTTTGTTTTTATTTCGTCAGATATATCGGCAGGCACCTCTGTTCGGGAGTCCTGCCTTGAATATTTGGCCTCGTAATCATAAAAACCGGAGCTGTGTATTATTTCGCCGGGAGGAGACACTATGATCTCGCCGTCGGACGACAGTACGGCACACTCCAATTCACGTGCCGGTATAAAGCGTTCGGCAAGCACTCTGCCCGGCTCTGAGAGAGCATTGGCAATAGCTCCGCACAGCTCTTCCGGTCGTGTTACCGATGAGGCTCCGAATGAACTTCCGCCGCAGGCCGGCTTTATGAATACGGGGAAGCCAAGCTTCTCCGATATCTCTTTTTCGGCTTGCCCGTCTTTTGCCGTCTCTCGGTCAAATGAGAGCCATGGAACGGTAGGTATACCGCAGTGCTCGGCTATTATCTTTGTATATATTTTATCCATACATACAGCGCTGCTTGTGCATCCGCATCCTACATATGGAACTCCCGCCATATCGAGCATGCCCTGGAGCCTGCCGTCTTCACCGTATTCTCCGTGAAGTACTGAAAACACACAATCCGGACGGAATGTTTCCCCTCCGTCCGTCGGTCTTATTTCAATACCGTGTCCGTCGGTACAGAGCTCGGCGGGGACATATTGCCGGCATATACCGGCGGTCTCCCTTTGTATGTAAATGCCGCCGTCACGGGAGATCATGACCGCGGCCGCCTCTGCGACGTTTTTGTCGATATGGGAAAGCACTGCTTTGGCAGATAAGACAGAGACGTCATGCTCTCTGCTTTTTCCACCGAAAATAACTGCGACCCGAACTCTTTTCAACAGTGATCACCTCTCTTGTGAAAGTCAATCACAGTATATGAGTTGCAAAAATACTTGTGCGCAGTCAGGCTTTCCTCAGGATCATTACGCGGTCGTTGCCGCCCAGGTCCTGTATGACTTCGGCACTAAGTCCGGCTTCGTTGAAAACAGCGCGCAGTCTTTTCGCCTGATCATATCCGATCTCAAAGGCAAAAAATCCGTCTGCACGCAGGTTTGAGTTGTATTTTTTGATTATGGCACGATAAAATGTTATGCCGTCCTCGCCTCCGTCCAGAGCGATCCTCGGTTCGGCCAGGACGTCATCCGGCAGTGAACAGAGTTCCGCCGTCGCGATATATGGCGGATTGGATACGATCGCGTCAAATTGCCCTGCGATTGCCGCGTCATTCAGAACGTCTGTTTTTATAAATGATATCCGCTTTGCCACTCCGTTTTTATCTGCGTTTTCGGCGGCGAGCTCAAGTGCGCCCGCCGAAATTTCTGCTGCTACTGCGCGGGTGTCTTTGCGGCTGGCAAGCACCGATATCGCAACGCATCCGCTCCCGGTACAGAGATCCAAAAACACTGCTCCTGCCGGGAGCCTATTGACGGTCTCCTCTACGAGCAGCTCCGTGTCGTTCCTCGGAATGAGACAGTTTTCATTTACCGCATATATCTCATTGCGGAAGAATGCCTTGCCGGTTATATATTGGAGTGGCGTTCCATGTAATCTTTTATTTACAGCAATTTTTATCTCCTCCGAATCGAGAGACGGGTCGTCTGACAGCAGTTTCGCGGGAGAAAATCCTCCGAAGTGGGAAAAAAGCACCTGTGCCTCGTGCTGAGGAGCTTTTATCCCACCGGCTTTTAAGAGAGAGATACACTCACGGTATGTCATTTCCGTTTTCCTTTTCGGAAGAGCTGTCTGTTGCCTGTATATCTATATCCTTATCTACAGGCTCGGAAGATACGCCTTCTGACGGCGCTGCCTCGTTCGTATTTTCGGCGCTTTCTTCTGCGTTTTCGGAGTTATCTTCGGCATTATCGGCGGCGTCAGAGCATTCGGAGACCGCCGGAGGTATCGTCTCCTTGGTTTTCATATCATAGTGCGCAACGGTATCTTTAAATCCCGGGAATTCCTCTGACAGAGCGCATTTGAGCGCTGTTATCGCGACCTCGAGCATCTGCTCGTCCGGCTCCTTGGTCGTTATACGCTGCATCCAGAGCCCGGGGGCGGACAGTACCTTTACAAAGAGGTTGTCGTGCTTTCCCGCATAGATTATGAATTCATATCCGACTCCGACGACCAGAGGAAGTATAAGTATCCTTATCAGCGTGTAGAGCCAGCCGGAGAGGCCGGGTATGACGTTTTTTATTATGATGCCTACAAATATGCCGAGCAGTATCATAAAAAACATGAAGCTTGTTCCGCAGCGCGGGTGGAATCTCGTGTGCTTCATGGCGTTCCCGGGGGTCAGTTCATCACCGGACTCATAGCATGCAATGCTCTTGTGCTCTGCGCCGTGGTATCTGAATGTGCGTTTAATATCCGGAAGAAGAGATATAAGCAGCAAATACAGTATAAATATCAGGATCTTTACAAAGCTTTCGAATAATGCTTGCCAGGTCGCATACTCTGCAGGTATTATGAATGACGCCGCCATCGCCGGTATGACCATGAACAGAAAGATCGCAAGAGCAAAACCGATCAGTACGGATATAGTCATTACGAGGTCGGTGACGCTTATGCCGATATGCTTTTTGAGCCACTTCTGCGCTTTTGTATCGCGTACCTCCTCTTCAAGGCCTGCCGCTTCCGCAGAGGCGTTAAGAGTGCTGACGCTGAGCTTCATGGTTTCAAAAAATCCGATGACACCGCGCACGATAGGTATATTTAAAAGTTTGTGTTTTTTTCTTACGGAGGAAAATTTTTGATCTACTACGACTATTGTGCCGTCCTCCTTGCGGCAGGCGGTAGAGCAGTTATCTCCCGCCTTCATCATGACTCCTTCGAGCACAGCCTGACCGCCTGCACGATTGAGTCTGGATCTGTCTTTGACGCAATTCTTCATTATAATATGGTCCTTTATACGTTCGGGCAAATGAAATGAAGCCCGAGCCAGTTGATTTTTTTAATATACTTATTATATCATAAAAGCGCTGCAAAATAAACCGGTTTTGTAAAAATTAAGGATTATGTCACAATTTAAGCGGCAGGCGCTTATTTTGATGCCGGTGAGCACGTCGGATATGCATATTGAAAAAAAGCTGAAAAAAACTGCGAAAAAGTTTAAGATAAGTACTTGACAAAGGAGAGGGAATCGGATATAATAAAAAGGCTCACCCCAAAGGGAGACAAAAGGGACGAGCATATGCTCATTGAAAATTGAACAACAAAAGAAGTACAAAGAAACACTGAAAAGTGTGAATCTCGTTAAGAAGAACACAAAGAAACCTAAGAGTAAGAAAAGTAAAAGAGCAGAAGACGCTCTGGATATTTGAGAAGGTATTTGAGCCTGAGGGATCAGG
>CALWTR010000032.1 GCA_944384525.1 uncultured Clostridia bacterium | reverse complement strand
GGTAGGTTATTTCCGTTGTAGTGCTTTTTCCGTCCGAGCCGGTTATAAGAAAACACGGCGCAGGGCAGACCGAAAAAAATTCCTCGGTGTCTGATGTAAGACGAGGGCCGAGGCTGAGGAGCTCCTCCGTCCGGCGCGCCGACGGGGGAAGAAAAAGAAAATCCTCGTCCGCTCCGGACAGAAATCCTTTTCCGAAATATGTCTTGAGTCCGTCCGGTATTTTTTCCGGAGCCGTTTCTGCGCGAAGCGTTTGCGGCGGTATCCCCAAAGAGGACAGATATTCGTATACGCCGAGATTGGATATACCGAGTCCCAGCAGGCCTATTTTTTTACTTCCGAATTTTTTGACGAAAAATTCAGAAATATTCATCAGAAGTCTCCGCACACCTCCTGCACACACGCGGGCAAACCGCGCGGGCGCATGGAGAAAAAATATAAAGTTATACTAATATATTATAATCCGTTGCCGATATCTTTGCAACAGCAAACAGAAATTTTACAATTGAACAGGCGCGTATTTTTCGAAATATCGACTGACAGAGACAATAAAGTACGGAAAAACTCCCGCCTTTATATTAAAAAATATTGCAATCGCGCTTTGTTTGTGATATAATATAAAAGTTAAATTTGCCGGATATGCTTCGGGCGCCGCCATTTCTGCCGCTGAAAAATGAAACGGTGCAGGGCCGGCACGGAAAAGTGAAAAGGAAGGAAAAAATAAAAGTATGAAGCGCACGGACCTCAGAAATATCGCTATCATAGCTCACGTTGACCACGGTAAGACAACTCTGGTCGACGAGATGCTCCGCCAGGGCGGGATCTACCGCGAGAACCAGGAGACGGAAGAGAGAGTAATGGACTCCAACGATCTGGAGCGGGAGAGAGGGATAACGATACTCGCCAAAAACACCGCGATACATTATAAAGGCGTCAAAATAAACGTTGTCGATACTCCCGGACACGCCGACTTCGGCGGAGAGGTCGAGCGTATACTCAAAATGGTGAACGGGGTCATCCTACTTGTAGACGCGGCTGAGGGACCGATGCCTCAGACCCGATTCGTACTGGAAAAAGCGCTCGCACTTAATCATAAGGTCATAGTGGTTGTAAATAAAATAGACAGACCGGACGCCCGCCTTGATGAGATAGGCGACGAGGTGCTCGAGCTCCTCATAGACCTGAACGCTACCGACGAACAGCTTGACTCCCCGATGCTCTTCTGCTCCGGAAGGGCGGGCACGGCATCCTTTGATCCTTATACGCCGGGGACCGATCTGAAACCTCTCTTGGATACTATACTCGATTATATACCGTGCCCGGAGGGGGATGAGAACGGCGGCTTGCAGATGCTCGTCTCCTCGATAGATTACAATGATTTCGTCGGGCGCATCGGCATCGGAAGAATAGACAGAGGCACCGTCAGGGTCGGACAGACCGTTTCTATCTGCAATTATCACGATCCTAGCAAATCCAAGCCCTCAAAAATAGTATCGCTCTATCAGTTCGACGGACTTAAGCGAGTCCCGGTAGAGAGCGCGACTGTCGGCGATATAATCTGCTTCTCCGGCTGCGAGGAGATATCTATCGGCGATACCGTCTGCGATATCAGCTGCCCTCAGCCGCTTGAATTCGTCAAGGTAGGGGAGCCGACCATGGAAATGACTTTCTCCGTGAATGACTCACCTTTTGCCGGCAAAGAAGGAAAGTATGTGACGTCGCGTCACCTCAGGGCAAGGCTGTACAAAGAGCTGCTAAGAGACGTATCTCTCAGGGTCACGGACGGGGACACCACGGATTCATTCAAGGTCGCGGGACGCGGAGAGATGCATCTATCCATTCTTATCGAGAACATGAGGCGCGAGGGCTATGAGCTCACCTGCTCGAACCCCAGAGTCCTCTATAAGGAAGAGAACGGGGTAAAACTTGAGCCTGTCGAGAACGTTATAATCGACGTGCCTGAGGAGTATCTCGGCTCTGTCATGGAAAAGCTCGGCGCAAGGAAAGGCGAGCTGCTAGATATGCAGCTGCACGGCACACGTCAGAAATTATTCTATAAGATACCGACCAGATGCCTGTTCGGATACAGGAGCGAGCTCCTTACCGACACGAGAGGAGAGGCGATAATGTCGACTATCTTCGCGGGCTACGAGCCTTTCAAGGGAGAGATAAGAACGAGGTTCACCTCGTCGCTCGTCGCGTCCGAGACCGGTATAACTACCACATACGGACTCTTCCAATCTCAGAACAGAGGACCGCTTTTCGTCGGTCCGTCCACTCCTGTATACGCCGGAATGATAGTAGGAGAAAACCCAAAGCCGGACGATATTTGCGTGAATGTATGTAAGGAAAAGCATCTTACTGCTATCCGTTCCTCCGGAGCGGACGAAAAACTTACGCTGATAACCCCGAGACAGATGTCGCTTGAGGAGGCTATAGAATTCATAGCGGATGACGAGCTTATAGAGGTCACCCCAAAATCGATACGTCTCAGAAAGCAGTATCTTGACGCCGCGGTTAGACTTAGAATGGCGGCGCAGAAAAAGGCGGCGCTCACAAAATAAAGCGTTTATTTGATCTATGAAAGTCAAAGGCGCCGGGATTTATCCCAGCGCTTTTTTTATATATATAAATAAAATGCTCATATCGCCTGATATGCCGACCTTAAGAAGCGCCTCTTTCGGACGGCAAACATGATCATCAGCACTATCGAGAAATATCTCAGATAGGGAAGCGGATAGAGAAGAGATCCAAGCGCACAGAGGAGCAGAAATACCAGCGATACGGCAGCAGAGGCGCGGCCCGGGATCACACCGCGTTTCAGCCTGAGGCGCAGATACAGAAAATGTATGACTGCCGTTGCGGCATAGGAGAAGAGAGTAGTGTACCCCGCGCAAACAAAACCGAAACGCGGGAGGAGCAGGATGTTCGCGGTTATATTCAGAAGAGCTCCGGACACGGACGCAACGGTCGAAAACCATGTTTTACCGCAGGAGAATTCCGCGTTTGACAGGAATTGATTTATAAAAATGAAATAAACGGAGGCCGCGACCGGCGGTATCGCATACAGTGCTGCGGAGTATGCACCCGGCGCAAATATCCGAAGCGCCTCCGGAGAAAGAAATACTACTCCGAGGCTTGCTGTGGCGACGAGCAGCAGGGAAGAGAGAAATATTTTTCTGATCCTGCGGTACTGACCCTGAGCCTCCTCGCGTATGACCCAAGGGTGAAGAGATGAATTTATACTGCCCGCTATGACAGACGCCAGCATACCCACGGAATATGCGACAGAGTAATATGCTACGCTCTCAAGCCCGAGGCTTTTTTCCATGATTATCCGGTCCGCTGTTCTAAGTGCGCTCTGAGACAGGTAGTGAGGTATAAGCGGCAGGGTGAATATAACTGCAAAGCGCCATATACCGGCGTCAAACAGTTTTTTTCCGTTCAGAAGTATAAAAATAGCGAATACGCCGCCGAGCGCAGACAAAAGGACAGAGTTCACAAGTATCCTGCCGTAGGTGCCGAGACCGTAAAAGTATACGGTAAAAGCGCCGAGTGCAGGGGACAGTACAGCGGTCAGAACCGTCACCGCGATCGCCTTTCGGTATCGGTATGAGAATCTCTCCCCCATGCTCCAAACAGTTATTTGAGAACTTCCGAATATTTCCAAAAACATAAGAAGAGTCAGACTGCGGTCAAGTCCGGTCACAGCATCTATCATATCGGCAAATATCAGATATCCGGTCAGTGAGAGCACAAAACCAACAAGCATCAGCGAGGTCACGGCAGAGAGAAATTCTTCCTGACGCTCTCTGTATTTCTGAAGTCCGCAGAACAGCACCGACCCGGTGAGTTCAAGAGTTGCGACCGCGGAAAATACTGTTATCCAGGAGCAATAGAGGTTGTAGAGACCGTAGTCCTCTGCCGTCAGCAGACGTGTGAAAACCGGGACGCATATGACAGATACTCCCTTTTGCAGTATTCCGCCTAATGCAAAAAACACAGAGGCGCGGACTGCCGGAGACGTTTTTTGCCGGTCTGCAAAATTTCTTTTGATCCAAGACAGCGTCATTCCCGCTGAAAACCTCCGTATCCGATCTCTTCTGCGCATTTTCACGCGAAGGCATACGGAGTTATTTTTTGCGGAGCTGTTTTTTTTATTCTGCCGCTGACAAGGTAAAAAACGGAAAAAATTGTGAGGCAAGTATCAAAAAAACTGAAGAAAAAGTATTGATTTTTTTAAAAAGATATAGTATAATTTTCTCTGTTATAAATTTTTTCGTTCCATAAGTATCTGTTGTTTACCTGCGGAACGTTCGCTTCTGAGCCGCAGCCGAGGAGCGTTGAGATGAGCAATTAAATTTATATAAAACAGTAAAGGAGAAAATTATGAGCCTCAAAAATTCATACCTCTCAGATCTTTATGAGAGAGTCGTCAAGAGAAATCCGGCAGAGCCTGAGTTCCATCAGGCTGTTTATGAGGTCCTCGAGTCTCTCGAGCCGGTGATCGAAAAGCATCCCGAGTTCGTTGAAAAGGGCGTTATGGAGCGCCTTGTCGAGCCCGAGAGAATAATCAAATTCAGAGTACCGTGGATAGACGATAACGGTAAGGTGCAGGTCAACCGCGGCTTCCGCGTACAGTTCAATTCCGCGATCGGTCCTTACAAGGGAGGTCTCCGTCTCCACCCGTCTGTTTATGAGGGCATAATAAAATTCCTCGGTTTTGAGCAGGTGTTCAAGAACTCTCTCACCGGACTTCCGATAGGCGGAGGTAAGGGCGGTTCTGATTTTGATCCCAAGGGCAAGAGCGACAATGAGGTAATGCGTTTCTGCCAGTCGTTTATGACTGAGCTTTACAAGTACATAGGCAAGGATGAGGACGTTCCCGCCGGCGATATAGGCGTGGGCGGAAGAGAGATCGGATATATGTACGGTCAGTACAAGAGGATAACCGGCCTTTATGAGGGCGTGCTCACCGGAAAGGGTCTCACATACGGCGGTTCTCTTGCGAGAAAAGAGGCTACCGGATACGGTCTCTGCTATTTTGCAGATGAGATGCTCAAAGACAACGGAAAGTCTTTCAAGGGCAAGACCGTTGTAATTTCCGGTTCCGGAAATGTCGCTATCTATGCGACCGAAAAGGCTACCGCGCTCGGCGCTAAGGTCGTTGCTCTTTCGGATTCTAACGGATATATCTATGATAAGGACGGCGTCGATCTTGACGCGGTCAAGCAGATAAAAGAGGTAGAGAGAAAGAGAATAAAAGAGTACCTCTCCTATCGTCCGAATGCAGAGTACCATGAAGGCTGCTCAGGTATCTGGACTATAAAGTGCGATATCGCTCTTCCCTGTGCTACACAGAACGAGCTTGATCTTGATTCGGCTAAGGCGCTTGTAAAGAACGGGGTCATTGCAGTTGCCGAGGGCGCAAATATGCCTTCTACCCCAGACGCTGTCGCATACTTCCAGTCGAACGGCGTTCTCTTCGCGCCTGCAAAGGCATCTAATGCCGGCGGAGTTGCAACGAGCGCGCTTGAGATGACGCAGAACTCCGAGAGACTTTCCTGGACCTTTGAGGAGGTAGACGAAAAGCTTCACGATATCATGGTCAATATCTATCATAATGCCGCATCCGCCGCAAAGGAATACGGCATGGAGGGCAATCTCGTTGCCGGAGCTAATATCGCAGGCTTCCTTAAGGTAGCTGACGCAATGCTCGCACAGGGCAATGTTTGATTGAATAAAGATAAAAAGACGGGACCGTATCACGGGTCCCGTTTTTTTTATTGCTGACTTCTTTAATCGTTTTTCCACTGCGGTTCAAACTGCTTTTTAGTCGATCAATTTGGCCCCTGATTTTCCTCTCGCAGGGGTCTTAACCGTTTTTTACCGTGTATTTAATTTTTTATCGCTGATTTTTGATTATTTTTTCCGACATGCGTATTTATCGGCAAATCGTTTGGGATCATTTACATGTCCAGGTATTCCGAGGTTGCGTCGCTTCTGATATGCTCGCCGTTATTTTCCAGCACTCTTTCGGAAAAATGCAGCGGATCTGAACGGCGCCGGAGCCTCTCGGTAAATCTGCCGGACCAGAATATGAATATCGCGTAAATATAAGGCATGCCCAGATTTGTCTCAAGCAGGGAATTCGTCACAAGCGTCATTATTTTATCCGAGAAATTTTCAAATCCGGCACTCCTTATACCGCCAAGCAGCAGACCTGCCTCCCATCCGAACTGGACAAGTATGCCGATCGCGAGCAGCCACGGGATATTTATGCGATTTTTTCTGTCCTTTCGGGTCATATTGAAAATTATCAAAGCCAGGTAACCTGCGAACAGCAAGATGGCCATATATCCGTGATAGGATCCGGTAGTCCTTTCTATAACTATTGGAGACTCCGCGCCTGAAAAGGTAGCCGTTATCATAGGACAGCAGAGCCACCATGAAAGTATCAGCAGAGACCATTCAAAGAGGTTTTTATCCCGCGAGATCCAGAGCCATATCCATGCGAAATTCGTGAATCCGTAGCTGACCGACATCCAGAGCAGGATCCAGAACAGGCTGTAACCGTCAGATATCGACCGTGTTCCGAGGAGCAGGTGAAATATTCCGTAATCTACCAGAAAATATACGGCTCCGAAAATCGCTCCGACGATCACCGTGGCATACTTTTTTTTGAACAGGAGAAGCGCCGCAAAGAGGATAAGAAAGGCTGTATCCAACCAGATGTACATCGGGTCAAATTGTCGGCGGGCTATTATTTCATTCATCGTATTGTCTCCGTATTATCCGAAATTTGCGCGGCTTTCGTGACAGGTAAGGTATAGGATCTGTATCCTGCTGGATATTTTTGAGAGCGCCTGCAGACCTGAACGGCATCGCTCCGCATCGAAAGTAATGAACGGATCGTCGAGTATCACAAAGGGCATTTCCTTGGTATACAGCGCATCTATCAGTGCGAATCTCAGAGCGATATCGAAGAGATCCTTTGTACCTCGGCTGTAATTTTCCGAGGTACGGAGCTCACCGGCGTCCTCTCTCCGCACGGTAAGCGATGTGTCCAGCGTATATTTACCGTCTTTGTCTCCGCCTATCATCAGCATATATTTTTCAAAAGATGATTTGAGCGGTTTAAGGTATCTTGAGGACATGCCGTCCTTTGCGGCACAGAGGTATTTATAGGTCTCTTTAAGGACCGTGAGGCGCTCCTTGGCTTTTTCGTATTCTGCGCTGAGCCTCTCCTCTTCAGAGCAATCGCTGTCATATGACGCAGTGCTGAGCGCTATCGCGTCACGCTTTTTCTCGAGTGCCGTCTTTTCCTGGAGCAGTCTTGCGTATATCCTTTCCTCCGCATCTGTCTCTGCGCGGAGCGCATTTTCCTCTTCAGGGGATACGGATGCTGGCTCATCTTCTGAGATACAGTTATCCTCGGCAAATTTCTTTGCGGTCTCTTTTTTTCTGATTATCAGGTTTATAAGTATCTCTCTCTGCTGTATTTTCTCTCTTATTGCGCCGAACGGATCCTCAGCGTCGCCGACGGGGTAGTGTGACAGATACTCGGATACCTCTTTGCCGAGGCGTGATATCTCGCCTTTTTTGACGGAAATATCCTCCTCTGTTGAGCGGTATGCATCCGAAAGCAGGCGATATTCCGTGTATTCGCTGATGATCCTGTCCGCAAGTGATTTTACACGCGCCCTGTCCGGAGCCGGTGCATCGGAGTACGGATCGTATACCCCCGCGGTCTCCTCCTCCGGGAGATATTTGTTTATTATGTTGAGAGCGGCGAGTATACTGTCGTCTATTTCCTTTGCGAGACGGAGCTTTTTTGATTCCGACCTTTCTATCCGCCCGCGGATATCGATGTACTCGTCCTGGCTCTTTTTCATTATCTCGAGCAATGCGCCGAGATCGTCGGAGCTGTTTACCGGGAATCCCAAGCGCTTTAAATAATCCGCGAAAGTTTTTTTCATGCGTATTGCGGAGATAGTAAAGAAAGCTCCGCAGGCGCACAGGATCAGAGCGGCCGCCGCGAATGCAAGGCGCAGCCCGGTCATAGGAGAAAGCAGGGCAGCCGCCGCTGATATGAACGTCAATATAAAAAATATCACTGCGGATGCGCGGTATTTTTTGAAAGTCCTGCCGAAACTGTCGTCCGGGTATTTACGTATGTCTCCCGGCAAACTCGTTTCCAGCTCATGCATACGCTTTATATCCTCGTCCGAGACGCCCTCTCCGGCATCCTCTATCTCGGAGCGGTATATCGCCTCTTTTATGCCTGCGAGCTCCTCCATGTCCGCACCTGCTTCAGGAACGCCGTATACTGCGGCAAGTTTCTCTGTGCGCTCGTGTGAGGCGGAATTTTTGATAACGTCATCAAGTATTTTTATCTTTCTGTATTTGCCTTCCGCTGAATCCAGCTCAGCTTTATCGCAGCTGCCTCGCCTGAAGAAGCTGTCGCATTCGGAAAAACGGCTTTCTTCAAGCGCAATGTCGGAGAGCTGGGCGCGGTGATATTTTACTATCTCCGCCCGCTTTTTCTTCTCAAACAACTTTTGCATCTGCTCCGACAGCTCTTTACGCCTCTCGCATGACGCCGATACGGCTATCGCCTTTTCGGCAATCTCGGATTCTATCGCGTTCTCCTCAGCTATCAGCTTTCGCTCATCTTCGATACGTATACGCAGGTCAGATATGTTTTCCTCAAGCTCGTATACGAGCCCTTTTTTTCCTCTTTTTTCGTAAACGGCGCGCTCCTTGTCAATGAGTTTCAGCGCGTTTTCATAACTACCGAGTTCTTCGCTGACATCGTTTGTTCCGGACATTTTTGCGGTTATGCCCGAGTTGGTACAGCTTGCGGGATGAGGTTTTTCCGAGAGTAGGCATGTGCGCTCAAATCCCTCCGCGTCTATACCGAATATGCTCTCTCCGATATCCTCACTGTAGTCGGAGGAGGGGCGTCCGGTATCTGCGTCATACAGCGCAAATCGCTCGTCTCCGGGCTTTGAGGAGAAAAATCTCTCGATGCGGTATCGCCGTCCCGAGATCTCAAATGTGAGATTCCCGCCGAAATTGCCCCCATCCCAGGGCGTATATTTCTTTCTTTCGTTTTCCTCGAGGCTTTGCGCTCTGGTTTTCGGCAATCCGTAAAACATCGCTTTTATAAATGAAGCGAGCGTTGTTTTCCCCTCGCCGTTGTTTTTCAAGAGGACGTTGAGACCATCACTGAAAATGCAGTCTGTCCCGCGAAGAACGCCGAACGCCTCTATATGACAAGAAATCAGTTTCAAAACTCGGTCTCCTCTCCCGCGAGCGCGCTTATCCCGCATGCGATTATTTTTTCCTTGAGCTCGTCCGGCAGATCCGACCCCATGACCTCGCGGACAAATTCTCCGCGCAGGGAGAGGTCGCTGCGATAGGATTCGAGATCGATATACGGCCGGCTCGAGTCTTTTATTTCAAAACAGTAAAAGCGCCCGCGCATATCGTCCTCAAGCGCGCGGATGTTCTTGTGCGTCTCGCGGAAATATGTGCCGGTCAGTTCTGCACGTACAAGATCTGAGCGCGGTATATCCGCCAGAGCAGCGCTGAGACGGTCTCTTATCTCTGAGTGAGTGCGGCATCCGGATATATCGCAGGGTATCGTATGCAGTGTCCTGGCGGCAAACGGCACAAAATCAAAGCTGATATTTTCAGGCGATACATTCAGGAGCACATAACCCTTTGTACCGCACTCGTCGAAGCCGCGTCCCTCCGGAGTACCCGGATATACTGCGGTCCCGCGTCTGTCTATCTCAAGCGCCGAGTATGTATGATAGTGGCCGAGCGCGAGATAATCTATGTTTTTTCCGGCGGCGGCGCGCAGGTCTATCTCAGCGTCGCCTCTTGCGGCGGCTCCGTGCAGGATAACTATATTTCGGCAGTCTTCCGGCAGGGAAAGGGATGAGAACATTCCCGGCGCAAGAGTATTTCTTCCGGTGAAAGTGACCGGCCCGATACGGTATGTCGTCCAGTCATCGCCGAAAATATAAAGATTTTCAGGCAGATCCGGAAGCGAAGAAAATGAGTCGGACTCATGGTTCCCGTGAACGTAGAAAAAAGCGATATCGGAGAATTCCCGTATCATGTCAGATACTTTTCTCATGGTTCTGACTGAAGTGAGCTCTGAGTCAAACAGATCTCCCGCTATTATTACGGCTGACGCCCCGGACAAGTGCGCCCTTTCGGATATGCCCCGGAAATTCATCAAAAGCTCTTCACGGCGCTGCTTTGTCTTTTGCGGGTCGAGTCTTGCGGTCATCGGGGAATCAAGATGCAGATCCGCCGTGTGAACGATCTTCATGCAGTTACCTTCTTTCTTGCTGTTGTATATATCATAGGTATGTATTCCGCGCGGTTTGAATCTGATATGTCATATTCTGTCCGTGACTCCAGGGCGGAAGTCTGAGAAGGATCTTATATATATGTCGGAAATACTGTATATCTCTGCTCTGTGATCCGCCTGCGTTTCATCCTCTACTCCGGCGAGACGGAGCCCGACGCGTTTTCCGGTCTTGAGGCTGTACAGCGCATCGTCAAAAAGCAGTGTATCACCCGGGGCGGCGCCGAAGCGGGATAGCGCCTCAAGAAATATCTCCTCGCCGTATTTCCCACGGGGAAAATCCTCGTCCGTCAATATAAAATCAAAGTAATCAAAAAGCCCGTGATACCTCAGCGCCTCTTCACATTCTCTGTGCGCCGTAGCGGTTATCACGCACATCGGCACTCCGGCGCGGCGGTATTGCTCCAATACCTCGGGTACCCCGTCCTTTATTTTTATATCCGTGACGTAGTGGTGCGCCATCATGCGGAGTATACCTTTCTGCGCGGCCTCCTCGTCAAAGTCGTAACCGTTATCCCTGATCAATTTGGTTATTCCGGAAAAAGCCGGCTGACCCATGAGCTCCTCTATGAGCTCGTCACTTATGAATTTGTAGTTCTGTGCCTTTACATATTCATACAGCACATTGCGCCATTGGTGCATGCTGTCGAGAAGAGTTCCGTCCATATCGAAAATAGTGTATTTGATCATAGCAATCCTTGAAATTTTTGTTGTAATTTGTATATAATTGTTTGCAGATACTTCAAAGCATATCAAATTTTATTAAAATACATCTAAATATATCTAATTGTTTTGATATCTGGATGTTTGAATATCCGGATGTCTGAATATCTGGATATTTGGATGTCTGAATATTTAAATGTCTGAATATCTGGATACCTGGATACTTGGATAAAGGAATGTCGGGAAAAATATATCCGGAACGCCGGCAACTTACCGAAAAAAATCGATCTATATATCAATTTTTGATCAGGTATCCGATGAGGGCGCGGCGCTGCCACCGCGGGGCGGCATCTGACCGCGGGGAGGGAATTCAAATTCCGTCTTGCCGTCTTTGAGCAGGAGTCGGGCACGGAATTTTTTGCCCGATTTTGATATAAATCCGTCGAGAACCGGTGTTCTGCCGTGCTCGACTAGATCCCGTACTTCAGCCGGAGAGATCGGCCGGTGGCATACGGAAAGATTTATCCTGAGACTGCAGGTCCCCTCGCGTTTTCCGGTACACTCATATGAGTAGACGGTACGTACGATATCTTTTCCGCACAGCGGGCATTTGCCTATGACATCTCCGACGGTAGCGTCCGTAGGGGCATCTCCGGACTGCCGGTCGAATATCTCCCGTATCTCGCGCTCAGCGAGACCGACGCTTTCTCCTACAGTCATTGCGCCGCGGAAGACCTTTTTTAATGCGCGTCCCATTTCGCTCGTTTTGTATTTGTCCATATTTATATTCATACGAGACAGCGCTTCTATCAGGTATTCTCCGCCTGGGAGTATGGTGTAAACGTCCTTTTTGAGCGAGATATATTCGCTTTTTCGCGCGTTGTCGATTATACCGGTCCTTGTCGCCTCGGTACCGAGCTCAAGCCCCTCGAAGACAGCGCGGTATTCCTCTGCGTCGTCCGCGTCCTGCATCTCCTCCTGATCCGCACGGTTCTTCTCGTCGCGGAACGGGTTTTTGAGATAGTTGTTGAGCGTTTCTATCGTGTAGTGCTTAGGCGGCGTTGTTTCCTTTTCAACCGGCTCAAAGTGTATGTTCACGATGTCGTTTTCCGACAGCGGCGGAAGCAGCTTGTCCTTTATCGTAGAGTCGTCGTATTTCATCCAGCCCTTCTCGCGTATCACCGTACCTTTGAGGGTGAATTCCTCGAGCTGTCCGACCGCGATCTTTATTTCGCTTTTTTCCGCTATGCAGTCCTCCGCGCAGAATACCGCGGCAAAGCGGCGGAATACGGTCGAATATACCTGCATCTCCTTTTCCGACAGATCCTTCGTCGCCGGTATTTTGTAGGTTGGGGTAAGCGCTGAATGCGATTCTATTTTTGAGTCATCGAATATGCTCTTGCGGTCCTTGAATTTCAGCGAATAACCCAGCGCGCCGGCGCATCCGACTATCTTTTTTATCTTGTCCTTTTCCGCAGTGGCAAGATATTCGGAATTTGTTCTCGGATACGTCAGATATCCCCGCTCGTAGAGCTTCTGTATTATGGAGAGAGATTCAGTCATAGACATTTTGAATTTCTTGCCTAGGACGTTTTGAAGTTTTGACAGTGAATAAAGCTTACCGGGTGAAATAGTATCGGTTTTTTTCTTGACGGATACGACGCGCGCCTCTGCTCTGTTGTACTCGTCGGCTACGCAGAGCGCGGCGGAATAATCCGAGCCGGGAAAACGTTCTTTTCCGCATAGCTCTATTACCTCTCCCCCGGTCTTCTCTCTTGATACCAGCTGATAGTATTTTTCCGGGACAAAACGCCGTATCTCCATATCGCGGTCATATATCGCCCGAACTATGGGGACGATGACTCGTCCGACCCTGAGCAGTCTGCCGTTCCTTATAGATGCATATCTTGTCAGGTTGACTCCGTAGAGCCAGTCGATATATGTGCGCGCAAAACCCTCGTCCGCTAGCCGGTCGTATTCCACCTCCTCTTTCATGTCCGAGAGAGCGGCTCTGACAGTCTCCGGCGTCTGATCCGGAAGCCAGAGCCTCAGCAACCTTTTTTTGCTTTTAAGAGCGTTTTCGATACAGAGCCGCACGATTATTTCTCCCTCTCTGTCAGCATCGCCCGCATTGACTATCGTATCAACGTCGCTTCTGTTGCAGAGAGAGCGCAGGTTCCCGAACTGGCGCTCCACTCCCGGGTCCGTCTTACCGTTGCTTTTTTTAAGTTCAAATCTGAATTTCTCGGGGAAGCACGGGAGCTTGTCCATGCTCCATTTGGAGCCGGGCTTTTCGCCGGTGTAGTTCTCGACATCCACGAGAGAGAACAGGTGCCCGAACGCCCATGTAACTATATATTTGTCTCCGGTATAAAAGCCGGACTGCTTTTTCATTCCGCCGATCGCTGCGGCGATATTCTGTGCTAGACTCGGTTTTTCTGCAATAATCAGCGTCATTTATACCTCCGGATCGGGATTCATTGTTAAACATATTATCATTATATCATATCCGAACTGCTTTTTCCATAGCCGGAGCTAAAAGTTGAGAGGGATTTTTTGACTGATCGAGGGCAAAAACATACGGCCCGGGACATTCCCGGGCGGTATGTTTTATTTTTTGACTCTGTACTTCTTCGCAGTTATCAGCTTTATGACCTCTACTATCGGTATGATCAGGAAGGACAGGCCGAGCGCTATGAAATACTCTTTTGCGCCGAGACCGTTCTCAACAAAGCCGAAAGCTTTTGCGAGGAAGGGCACCTCAATTACGAGCGTAGTGAGCAAAAGCGAGAGTATCCCTGCGCCCCAGAGCCATACGTTCTGAGACTTTATGCGGAAGATAGAGCCGTGCATCGAGCGCATGTTGAATGCGTGGAATATCTCGCACATCGACAGTGTGAGGAACGCCATCGTCGTACCGTGCGTGCTGTCGGTCAGCTCCAAAAATGTACCGTACTCGAAATAGTGACCTATAAAGAATGCCGTCATAGTTATAAGTGTTACTATAATGCCCTGATAGGCTACTGCAAATCCGAGCCCGCCCGAGAATATCCCCTCTTTCGAGCTGCGCGGAGCGCGTTTCATTATATCCTCTTCCGGCTTTTCCATACCCAGAGACAGGGCAGGGAAACAGTCTGTTATAAGGTTTATCCAGAGCAGCTGTACCGGGAGGAGTATCTTGAAGCCGAGTATCGTCGCAAAGAATATCGCGAGCACCTCGGAGAGGTTGGAGGCGAGGAGGAACTGTATCGATTTGCGTATATTGTCGTATATCCTGCGCCCCTCTCCGACTGCGGAGACTATTGTGGCAAAATTGTCGTCGGCAAGTATCATATCGGCGACATTTTTGGTGACGTCCGTTCCGGTTATTCCCATGCCCACGCCTATATCGGCGTTCTTGATCGAGGGCGCGTCATTGACGCCGTCTCCGGTCATCGCCGTGACCATACCGCGCTTTCTCCATGCGTTGACTATCCTGGTTTTGTGCTCGGGCTGGACGCGGGCGTAAACAGAGTATTCCGTCACTTTGTTTTCGAATTCCTCGTCGCTTATATCGTCGAGCTCCGCGCCGGTTATCGCCTCTGAAGGAGATTTTATTATCCCGAGCTGGAGCGCTATCGCCACGGCGGTGTCCTTGTGATCACCGGTTATCATTATAGGACGTATGCCGGCACTGCGGCACTCATCGATCGCGGGCTTTACTTCCGGACGCACGGGATCTATCATTCCGGTAAGTCCTATGAATACAAGAGAATTTTCAAGCGCGTCGGACTCATATATTTTAGGCTCTTCCGCATGGGTACGGCGAGCTACCGCAAGGACTCTGAGCGCACGGTCAGCCATATCCTTGTTGGCGGCGAGGATCTTCTCTCTTGCCGCGTCGTCGAGCGGCAGCTCTTTCCCTCCGTCGAGATAGGATACGCAGCGTTTGAGTATCTCGTCTGGCGCGCCCTTCGTAAACTGGATTATCTCTCCGTTTTCCGCGCGGTGTACGGTCGTCATCATTTTTCTTCCCGAGTCGAACGGGATCTCGCCTATCCGGACAAGGATGCGTTTCTGTTCGTTCTTGTTGAGTCCGAGCTTGTATGCAAAGTTTACGAGCGCGCATTCCGTCGGCTCTCCGACCGCATCTCCGGTGCTCTCGTCAATTTCCGCGTCCGAGCAGAGAGACATGGCGTTTGCCGTCAGTTTTTCATCATCTCCGTAATGCTCCACGACAGTCATTTTATTTTGCGTGAGCGTTCCGGTCTTGTCTGAGCATATTATCTGAGTGCAGCCGAGAGTCTCGACTGCAGTGAGTTTCCTTATTATCGCGTTGCGCTTCGACATGTTGGTAACGCCTATCGAGAGAACTATCGTAACTACCGTTGCAAGTCCCTCGGGTATCGCAGCTACCGCAAGCGATACCGCTATCATAAATGTGTCGAGTACCCCTTCAAGCGAGACGGAGCCGTCCGTTACCAGGGAGCGGACAATGTTTATCACAAATATTACGGCGCATATCCCGACGACAAGATAGGTCAGTATTTTGGAGAGCTGAGTGAGTTTTATCTGGAGCGGAGTTTTGCCCTCCTGCGCGTTGGTCAGCGCGTCCGCGATCTTTCCCATTTCGGTATCCATACCTACGGCGCATATGACCGCCTTGCCCCTTCCGTAAACGACAGTGCTCCCCATGTATACCATGTTTTTCCTATCTCCGAGAGGCACGTCTTTTCCGTCAGATACTGATATGGCGGAGTCATGCTTGGTCACCGGGACGGATTCACCTGTAAGTGCCGCCTCCTCGACCTTCATGCTCGCACATTCTATTATCCTCGCATCTGCGGGGACGGCGTCACCGGCCTCGAGCACTATTATATCTCCGACAGTGAGCTCCTCGCTCTTGACGGTGACCATGTGTCCGCCGCGTATCACCTTTGACGTTGCGGCGGCGATCTCCTGAAGTGCGGCTATTGCTTTTTCCGCCTTGCTCTCCTGAAATACTCCGAGCACCGCGTTTATTATTACAACGGCGAGTATTATGACGGTATCGACGGGGAAGGAGAAGTGTCCAGCCTCCTTAGATTTGTATATCGCCATTATCCCGGATATTACTGCGGCGACAATGAGGATTATAGTCATCGGCTCCGCGAGCTGCTTCAGAAAGCGGTGTAGCAGAGTTTCTTTTTTGCCCTCCTTCAGCTTGTTCGGGCCGTGCTGTTCAAGTCGCGCCCGCGCCTCTTCATTAGAAAGGCCATCGCGCGAGGTCTTGAGCTCCGACAGTACCTCGTCGGCGCCGCGTAAATATTCTTTCATCGTATCCTCCTTGTGTTGATCTTCGGCTTGAGTGCCGCGGGGGTGTATAACCGCGTTATCAGGTGACAAAAATAAGTAGCAGATAAAAAGCAAATAAGACCCATATACAGCTGACGATCAGGCTGTATATGAGTCTCGTTCATAACCAAAAGACCAGACGTATGCCGTCATGCTGTTGACCTTTCGCACCTAAGTGGAACTACTCCCCCATATATATTTGAGAATATATCCCATACGGGCAGATTATACCATAATACGTCGAGTTTGTCAATAAGAAAAACGCATTTGTCATTTTCGGGACGAAAAAGCCCCGCATCGGCGGCGGGGCTTTAATAAGCGGAGTTTTATATAATTTTATATAAAAGTAATGCAAGCGGGCTTGTAAGCCGGGTTCTGTGCCTTTCGGCCGCAATCATCTATCTTCACACGCCGTCACCGGCGTGTTCAGGTCAAAAGACCCTGCCACCAAGAGATTTCGGCGGGCCGCCGCAGCTTTCGCTCTCTCATAGGTGTTGCTTCGGATAGGGTTTACAGCGACCCCGCGTTACCGTGGGGACGGGTGAGCTCTTACCTCGCCTTTCCATCCTTACCGGCAGAGCCGGCGGTTTATTTCTGTTGCACTTTCCCGGAGGTTTCCCTCGGCGGACGTTATCCGTTATCCTGCCCTGCGAAGCCCGGACTTTCCTCACGGTAATACCTTTCGGCAACATACCGCGCGATTGCGCCGCCCGCATGCGGTTACATTATACAGTATTTTGGTGAACAAGTCAAGCAAAAGTGAGATTTTTCATCTCTTTTCACTTTTCGCTTTTGTCCTCTTTGTTGTCGGATGCGGACGCCTTGCGATTTGCATAATCGCGGTCTATTCCGAGGATCCGGCGGGCGTGGCTGTCGAAAATGAGCGCTCCGCCTATCAAAACGAGCGCAAGTTCGGGCAAAAGATAGGTTATCTGATATACGAAAGAATAGAGCCATGGGCCCATACCTTCCGGCGCAAGCTGTTTCCATATGGTCACTCCGGAGATGAAGTGGCATACGAATCTTATGAATATGACGGTACCGGTACCGACATAAAAGCCGAGCATGTGACGCTTTCTGTCAAGCGGGCGGAAAAGCGCTACGGCTCCGAGAACGGTGAACGGTATTATATAGTCGAAAAGAGTGCATATGATTACCGCGCCTGCCGTCTGGCAATATGAAAAATTGCTGAGTCCCTGAAGGAGCTGTATAAGAGAGAAGGCAAGTCCGGTGCCTAGGCCCCAACCCAGTCCGTTTTTGTATCCGACTATAAGTATCGGGAGCATAGACATCAGCGTTACCGTGCCGCCTTGAGGCATTTCCCACAGTACCACATAGGAGAGGGCTGTCGCGAGCGCCAGCATGATCGCGCACTCGCAGAGCTTTGTAAGATTAGTTCTTCTGTTGTTCATTGCGAACCTCCGTAAAATAAAAAATTGCCGCAGAAAACACCGTGCGGCAAAATCATTTACGTTCATATGAAAAATTCATGTGAAAAATCATCTTCCTACGACGGTATTATCCGTATCAGGTTTAAGGGTCCGGGTCATCCCGTCTCAGCTATTCCTCCTTGTTCGCCGCAGCTCTCCGCTAAGTGCCTGCGTCGAAAAGGGCTTTCGCGCCCCTGTGATATTCGGTTTTCAATCGGCTGTAAATATTATATACCAAAAAAATCAGTTGTCAAGAGGTTTTTTAACATGGACCAGTGTTTTTTCAGGGGGATACGGATAGATGTAGGAGGCGCGGAGGAGGCGCTTGAGATGGCGACTGCGGCGCTCAGGGAGGGAGGAGTGATCTGCACCCCTAATCCGGCGATACTTCATGAGGCGTCTGTCAATGCCGAGCTCGCGTATGCCTTGAACGCTTCCTCGCTCGCATTTCCTGATGGATACGGACTTACTCTCGCACTGCGTATCAGAGGGATAAAATGCGGAGTCCTGCCGGGCGTGGAGCTGGGAGAGACACTGGTCAAACTGGCGGCCTCTGAGGGGACACCCGTTATGATAGTCGGAGGGAAGAAAGGGACGGCGCGGCGCGCGGCACTCCGGCTATCCGAAAAATACGGAGCGGTCATACCTTATTTTACCGATGGATATCATCAATATGAAGAGGAGCTGTTGGCAAAACTGTCAAAGTGCGGGCGCGCTCTCGTTCTTATATGTACCGGCTGTCCGAGGCAGGAGATCGCCTGCCGTATCCTGCACGAAAAGTCGCCCGGATCCTGCTTTTGCGCTCTCGGCGGGAGCGTCGACGTCTATGCCGGAGATAAAAAGCGCGCTCCCGCTCCTTTTAGGCGCCTGCATCTCGAGTGGCTTTTCCGTATGATTTCTGAGCCGCGTAGAGCCGGTGCGGCAATTAAAAGCATTACTGGCGTTTTTACAATAATTACAGACAAAACACTTAAAATATGTACAAAAAACAATAACTGATTTTGTCACTTTTTACTTAATTAAACAAATTGAATGAAGATAAACAAAAAAGTAACGAGCCCACTTGTATAATTAAGGAAAATATGCTATAATTATTACCAGCGAAAATATCTCAGTAATAAATTCGATTATTAAAAAAATAATATTTGGAGGATTAAAAAAATGGCAGTTAAAGTTGCTATCAACGGTTTCGGCCGTATCGGACGTCTCGCTTTCAGACAGATGTTCAATGCCGAGGGTTATGAGGTCGTAGCTATAAACGATCTTACCAGCCCGAAGATGCTCGCTCATCTTCTCAAGTACGATTCCGCACAGGGAAGATATGCTCTCGCTGACACTGTTTCCGCAAACGATGAAGAAGGCACGATCACGGTCGACGGAAAAACCATCAAGATCTATGCAGAGAAGGACGCTGCAAATCTCCCCTGGGGACAGATCGGTGTTGACGTCGTTCTCGAGTGCACCGGTTTCTACACTTCCAAGGACAAGGCTATGGCACATATCAATGCCGGCGCAAAGAAGTGCGTTATCTCCGCTCCCGCAGGCAAGGACCTCAAGACCATCGTTTATTCCGTAAACGAGAAGACGCTCACAAAGGATGATCAGATCATTTCTGCGGCATCCTGCACAACTAACTGCCTTGCTCCTATGGCTAAGGCGCTCAATGATTACGCTCCCATCCAGAGCGGTATAATGACTACCGTACACGCATTTACCGGCGACCAGATGGTCCTCGATGGTCCTCACAGAAAGGGTGACCTCCGCCGTGCACGTGCAGCTTCCATAAATATTGTTCCTAACTCTACCGGCGCCGCAAAGGCTATCGGGCTCGTTATCCCCGAGCTCAACGGCAAGCTCATCGGTTCCGCGCAGAGAGTTCCCGTTCCGACCGGTTCTACCACGATCCTCGTGGCAGTCGTAAAGGGCAAGGATATAACAGTAGACGGTATCAACGCCGCTATGAAGGCAGCTTCTTCTGAGTCCTTCGGCTACACTGAGGAGCAGATAGTTTCCTCCGACGTTATAGGCATCAGATACGGTTCTCTCTTCGATGCTACTCAGACCATGGTAGCTAAGATAGATGACGATACCTATCAGGTACAGGTAGTTTCCTGGTACGACAACGAGAACTCCTATACCTCTCAGATGGTAAGGACCATAAAGTATTTCGCAGAGCTTTGATCTCCGGCGCGCCCGGCGGATCGCAGCTTTCGGGACCCCGTGTGATGGCGGGGTCCCTTTTTTTGTGCAGATACCGAGCAGTACGTTTTTTGTCATAGGTCTCCGTGCCGGCGGGAGGGAATTCGCCGAGCCGTATTTTATATCGATGCGTTTTTCAGTTAACTGCATAAAAAATGCGCCGCCCATATATACGGGCGGCGCATTTCATATCGCTGTCACAACAGCTTGATGTTGTGTGCGTCTAGATAATCTTTTAAGAAGAATATATAGAAGAGGATCAGCGCTATCGAAAGCAGAGTCAGTACGGCAATAGTGACAATATGCTTTGTGTCGAATTTCATCTCCTCTTGATCGGGTCTGATCAGCTTGAGTATTTTAAGCGGTTTTATCAGCGCGCCGAGTATTATGCATATCAGCATCGACTCTATCGGGAAGGTTATAAGATTTTTTACTATTCTTACCGCATTGATGAAAGGATACGCCTTTTCCGATCCGTAGACGACGGCATAATTCCACTTCATTATAAGGGAAGTCAGGATTATATTGCTGACGAAGTTGACGCTGAATTTTGAGAGAAGCACTCTGTAAGGCCCGAGCTTTTGCCGCCAAAGGAACAGAGCGAAGATGAACGAACTGCTCATTTCAACAAGTATGAACGGGAAAAAGTACGGTCCGGACGGAGCGATTATACATCCCAGAGAGTCGCTCACTGCTCCGACGAGCAACGCGACTACGGGGCCGTAAACTATCGAGCCTATTGCGTTCACATAGCAGTCAAAGGTCAGGAACAGGCCGTCTGCGATCGGTATCCGCCAGAGCTTTACCGCTACCCTCAGCGCGATTATCATCGCGGCATATGTCAGGACCCTGGTGTTTGACAGAAGCTTTGCCGCGTCCCTCCAGTATTCACGGCTGAGTATCCGTACGGAGCCTTGCTGTTTGATCTCATCATCCATAAAAAAATACCTCCGATCCACAGAATTCTCTCTGTAACCATGAGGTAGTTTGCCGCGCGTAAAACGCACGTATCCAGGTAACAGCGGGATGCGGAGCCTATACCGCAGGAAAGCATCCTTTCGTCCGCACGGCAACTCCCTGTCCGCACGGCACTTGACGCGTAAGCTCCTACTCTGTTTTTCAGTTAATTTATTTCCCGCCGTCTGCCGGCGGGATAATTTATATTAACACAAATCATTAAGGATTTCAACAGTATATCGAAAAAAACAGGGAAAATGTCTTAAATTTTCTTTTTTTGCGCCAGCTCTGATCCTGGCTCCTCTGAAAAAATATCGTGTTTACATCGGAAAAATTTTGTCGTAAAATTATATATGTAAATGAAAATAGTCAAAAAATAAAAAACTCCGATCAAAAGGTCGGAGTTTTTATGTATGCGGCAGTCACATCCGCCGTAATATCGCGGACGATCATTTATAAAGCGCGGATATCAATAGGTCGCTATTTTTATCATGCCGTCTATTTTGCCGAGCTCTGCGATCACGTTCTCCGGGACTGGTGTATCTGTTTCCACGATAGTATATGCGTAGTCTCCCTTGGAACCGTTGGACATATTTTCAATATTGAGACCGCATGCGGAGACGGAGGAGGTTATATGGGACAGCACGTTCGGTATGTTTTTGTGGAAGAAGCAGCTGCGAGCCGCTCCGGTGTAGGGTATTATGACGGTCGGATAGTTGACCGAATTCTTGATGTTTCCGTTGGTCAGGAACTCCACGAGTTCGTTTGCCGCCATGACCGCGCAGTTATCCTCGGATTCGACTGTGGAAGCTCCGAGATGCGGTATAGTCGTTATTCCGGGCGTACCTACGGACTCCGGGGTCGGGAAGTCGGTCACATATGCGGCTATCTTTCCGCTTGCTATGGCCTCCTTGACATCCTCTATGACAACAAGATCGGCACGGGAGAGATTTATTATTCTGACTCCGCGGCGCATTTTTGCGATCGTTTCCTTGTTTATCATGCCTTTGGTGTCCTTTGTTGCGGGGACGTGTAGGGTTATGTAATCTGCGTTCTTGAATATTTCATCGTAGCTCTGAGCCTTTTTTACATGAGAGGAGATGCTCCATGCGGCGTTGACGGTGAGGAACGGATCGCAACCGATGACCTTCATTCCGAGATCGGTAGCTGCGTTTGCGACGAGCCCTCCGATCGCTCCGAGGCCTATTACTCCGAGTGTCTTTCCGGCGATCTCGACTCCGGCAAATTTGGACTTTCCTGCTTCAACGGTCTTTACTATATCCGGGTCGTCCTTAAGCGTATCGACCCATTTGATACCGCCGACTATATCTCTTGAGGCCAGGATCAGCGATGCTATTGCAAGCTCCTTGACTCCGTTTGCGTTGGCACCGGGAGTGTTGAATACAACGATGCCGTGCTCGGCACATCTGTCGACCGGGATGTTGTTGACTCCGGCTCCGGCGCGGGCTATAGCCGCAAGGTTAGGATTGAACTCAAGCTCGTGCAGGGAAGCGGAACGGACCATTATGGCGTCCGGCGCCTCTTCACTGTCAGAGACCTGAAAAACGCTCCTGTCGAAAACGTCGGTCCCGACCTTGGAAATTTTGTTCATAAGTTTGATCTTTTTCATAGCGTATCTCCGTTCCGCGCCGCTGATAGGCACAGTTAAAAATCAGAATTGAGGATTCTCTATTGCAAATTTCTTCATGAAAGCGACGAGCGCCTGAACGCCCTCGTAGGGCATCGCGTTGTATATCGATGCGCGCATGCCTCCGACGCTCCTGTGTCCCTTGAGGTTCTTGAGCCCTGCTGCGGACGCCTCCGATGCAAATTTCTTGTCGAGGTCGGCGTTGCCTGTAACGAATACGACGTTCATCATGGAGCGGCATTTCTTGTCGACGGGCGCGGTGTAATAGGACTGAGAGTCGAGATAGTCGTAGAGCAGGCTGGCTTTCCTCTCGTTGCGTCTCTTCATCTCTTCAAGGCCGCCCATATCGAGTATCCAGTCAAATACGAGCCCGGCCATGTATATGCACCAGCAAGGAGGAGTGTTGTACATCGAGTCGTTGTCCGCCATGAGCTTATAGTCGAGCATAGCGGGGGTGTCGGGGCGCGCATTGCCGATAAGGTCATCTCTTACTATCACGATGGTGACACCTGCGGGCGCGACATTCTTCTGCGCTCCGGCATAAATGAGCCCGAACTGCGAGACGTCAACAGGCTCTGAAAGTATGCAGGACGACATATCCGCTACGAGCGGTATGTTGCCGGTATCGGGGACGTAGTGGAACTTCGTTCCGTATATCGTGTTGTTAAAGCAAATATGTACATAGTCGGCATCCGGACGGAAATCCGAGCGCTTTGTCTCAGGTATGGTAGAGAACACCGGGACCGCTCCCGCGCTGGAAGCAGCTATTGCGATATCTCCGTATTTCTTTGCCTCCTGGTATGCTTTCTTGGAGAACTGGCCGGAAACGATATAGTCCGCGCACTTATGATCGGAGAGAAGATTGAGCGGGACTGCCGCAAACTGCGTAGATGCGCCTCCCTGCATGAAAAGTATCTTGTAGTTGTCCGGTATGTTCATCAGCTTTCTCAGGCTGTCCTGAGCGTGGTGAAGTATCTCCTCAAACTCAGGCGAGCGGTGGCTCATCTCCATAACTGACATGCCGCTGTCCTTGTAGGCGAGCAGATCTTCCTGAGCCTTAGTGAGCACTTCGAGCGGGAGCATCGAGGGACCCGCAGAAAAATTATAGCATCTTTCCATGGTGATATCCTATTGCTAATGCAAATTCCTTTCTTCAGAGGGATTATATAATATATATTGTTGAAAAATGTGACCACTATATCGATACTGCGGATGTTATTTACAGCCGCTTATAAAATATATTATACAATAATTTCCGATGTTTGTCAATAAATTGTCCGGGTATATTTGAGTAAATTTGAGCAAATAAATTAACAATAAATATCATCTGCAAAAGAGTTTTTTATACAAAAAACAAAAATTAAGAGAAAAAATTTAATTGAAGAAAAAACACTTGACTTTTTTTACAGAGCGTGATATAATGTTGCGGTAAGGTCAGATGACCGGGGTAAACGGCGGCAGCCGAGCTCCGACGCATCGCTTCGAACTGGGATGGATACGGCGGAATAGCTCAGCTGGCTAGAGCATTCGGTTCATACCCGACAGGTCGTTGGTTCAAATCCGACTTCCGCTACCATCCGGCTCGTTGGTCAAGCGGCTAAGACACGGCCCTTTCACGGCTGTAACGGGAGTTCGACTCTCCCACGAGTCACCAAAGGCGCGGCGGTCTTCAAACCGGAGACCGGCGCGCGTTTTATTTTTATATTGAATACATAGGCTCCCGAGGGCGTTTACCTTACGGGAGCCTATGTGTTTTTCCGGCAGACCCGCTGATTTCTCATTGAATACCGCCGAATCTTTGCCGATATACAGACTGTTTTTATTTGGGGCGCAATTTACGGCGGATTTGTATTTTGCCGGCGTTTAAACGTTTCCGAAGGGAACGGCCGAATTTTATTCAAAATCATTGTAAGAGTCTCATATCGTTTAAATTTTTTTGAGGTCTCAGATATGTGCGCGGGCTTAACGGCTCCGTCCTTGATACCCGCACTTTAGTTTTTGTTTTTCAAACCGTTATTTTTTTCGGAAATATCGGTACATTACGGTACTGTACGGTACCTGATTGTACCGTATCGAAGTCGGGCGGGGATCCATTTAAAAAAAGATCGTGAAGCGGTAACCTAAAAATGTGCGCGGCATAGTATGATAACGAGGAAAGAGAAAACTTTCCGAATAGAAAAACGGAGGATCTTATATGAATTCCAACTGCCTTTGCCGCATATTCGACGATAACTGCACGTGGCTCGTTATACTTGCCGCAATACTCGTTATCTGCTGCTGCTGCAATAACTGATACATCCGGTCGGCCGCTTTGCCGTTTTGACTGTAAGGCGGAGCCGGGGACGGGTACGGATTTTCGGAAGGTCTAGATTGTTTTGTTTTCCGTACGCCCGGAGCTTTACTGCAGCCGGCGGTCCGACTGTCGGAAGATACGCGACAAAATGCGTTTTAAAAGCCGAAAAGGCATTACCGCGGCGATGTTCGCCGCGGTTTTTTTGTTTTCTGCACAGGAGAGCACGGTATATCTGTCCCGATTTGCCGCAGACTTTTATCATGTGTAATATTTTATTAAAGCGGGGAATAGATTTTAGTAAAAAGCTTTGGGGGTTATTATCTATGTTTGTGTATTCGGTGCGCGCCTCGACGATAAAACTTTTTGCGGTGATAATACTCACTTTTTCTCTCCTGTGCGGAGTTCTCGTATATTCCGAGACAAAAGGAACATTTGCCGTAAGCGTCAATGAGGCATACAATTTTTCGGATATAAAGACAAATGATGACAGAATAGAGTTCCTCGCTCAGTTCGGTATAGAGGTAACCGGAGAGGCAAGCGAAGAGAGCTTTACGATGCCGGAGGATTTTGACCGCGTGCTGCTCGGATATAATGAGATACAGAAGGCGCAGGGCTTTGATCTGTCAAAGTACGCTAAAAAAAAGGTGACCAGATATACATATGAGCTCCCGTCTTACCGCGACTATGACGGGACTGTATATGTTACTATTCTTGTCTATCGAGATAAGGTCATAGGCGGCGATGTCTCAAGCGCAGATCCGGACGGTTTTGTAAAGGGGATAATAGAAGACTCGGACGAGTGATCGCGGTGGCGCTGTTAAATATGTCATTTGATCGGATGGATTCGTTAAGTCAGTGCTTGTCAAAAAGAATGTCCCGCGCATTAGTTGCGCGGGACATTCTTTTTTCTTCGCTTTTTTACAGTTCACGGCTGAGCGGAGTTCTTTTTCGCCATATTGTTTCATCAGAGATGAATTTTTGACCCGGTTTTCGGCACTGTCTGCCGCGATCGGTGCTTTTGTTCCGAAAGCCGATATATAAATACAGTATCCGCTGTTATTTTCTTCTTGACCGGAAAATGCGAAAAACGCTGAAATCACGGATTATTTGTATAATTATGTTTACATTATATCAATTTTTGCGGCACAGAGCTAAAGCCTTTGATTTTAATTTGCAAGGAAGGAGAGGAAGCTGACTATACCGTATGACGCCAGAGTCATTATTATACCGGCAGCTATAACTCCGGCGAATATCGCGACGAAGGAACGTTTTTTCGGCATCTCGAACAGTGCACTGACCAGTGCTCCTGTCCATGCTCCGGTACCGGGGAGGGGGATGGCGACAAAGATGAAGAGCCCCCAGAAGGCACTGTTGGTTATCTTGTCCTTGTGTTTTTCCGCTTTGCGGTGTATCCACTCTATAAGCTTTGTCAAGAACTTGATCTTTGACAGCAACTGAAGTATTTTCGGTATATACAGGAGTATGAAAGGTACCGGGATCATATTTCCGATAACTGCGGCTGCAAAGCCGATATAATAATTAAGTCCCAGTGCGGCGGCGACAGGTATCGCGGCGCGCAGTTCTACTATCGGAAGCATTGAGATGAAGAGCACCCATAGCGTCTTTTTTATCATTTAAAATCTCCTTGTGATCTGTCTTTGTTGTTCTGAGCTGACGCATGGAACACTTTAAGGGAAGAGTTCCCGACCAAACGGCAGAGGAAAAGTATATCCGTTATGTCATTTCAGCAATTGTTTTAAGTTTGGGCTGTACGCTGTCTCCGGCTTATCGGTTCTCCTGTGCCATTGGCTGGCGTGTCTATTTCTGCCGGATTTTTTGCGTGTGAGTCCGCAAGGTTAGTCCGCGGGGCTTTGATATTGCCCGGAGAACATATGCCGGAGGGCAGGGTGTGTCCGGACACTGCTCGGACGTTACCGTCTTTTCAGTCTTACGACAGCCTCCACGTGTCCGGTGCCCGGGAAAAGATCGACCGTTACGACATCCGACAGTGAGTATCCCTTTTCTTTCATTACGGCACAGTCGCGCGCCAGAGTTTCGGTATTGCAGGATATATATATTATTTTATCCGGATCCATCTCGGAAATGTAATCCAGCAGGTCTTTGTCGCAACCTTTCCTCGGCGGGTCGAGGATCACGACATCCGGAGCGATAGAGCCCAGATGAGTCTCCGCCTGTGAAATCAGTCCGCGCGCATCCTTTGCGTCTCCGGCAAAGAAAAATGCGTTTTCAAAGCCATTCTGACGCGCGTTTTCACGTGCACATTCAACAGCCGGAGCGGATATTTCTATGCCGATTATCCTGCCCGCTTCTTTCGCCATTGACAGTCCTATCGAGCCTATTCCGCAGTAAAGGTCAAGCACGGTCTCTCCACCGGTCAGCTCGCACAGCTCTGCAGCCTTTCCGTATAATATCTCGGCGGCACCTCGGTTCACCTGATAGAATGACGGGGCGCTTATCCTCAGGCGGACTCCGCAAAGCACATCGTTTATATACGGTACACCGTAAAGCAGGGTATATTTATCGCCGAGTATCACGTTCGTTTTTTTAATGTTTTCGTTCAGCAGAATGCTTTTTACGGATGGATATTCTTTCGTAATCATACGGCACAGTTCCTCCGAATGAGGGAAAGATGAGCCGTTTATCACAAGAGTCAGCATGATCTCGCCGGTCGCTTCGGCGTGACGGAGATAGATGTGTCTCAGCAGTCCCTCACCGGTGTTTTCATCGTATGCACTCACCCCGTGTTCTCCGGCAAAGCGGAGCACAGCCCCGGTTATCCTGCCGAATATTTCTGGCTGGAGAGCGCAGTCTTCTACCTCGCATACCGAGTGAGAGGCGGGCGAGTAAAAGCCGGCGACCAGGCGTCCGTCCGGTGCGCAGGAGACTGGATACTGAGCCTTGTTGCGGTATCTGGTCACGCGAGGAGACGGGATCACCGGCAGTATATTTACATCTTTCAGGCGTGCCCTTCTGAAAGACGCAGCTGCGGAATTCCTCTTTATCTCGAGTTCGTATCCATATGATATACAGCGATAAACACAGCCTCCGCATTTTTTTGCAGAGCATCGTGCCTCGACGCGCTCCGGCGAGCGCCGCTCCATCTTTTCTATCCTTGCGACGGCATAGGAGGATGCTGTCTTTATTATCCTTGCGCTCACGGTGTCGCCGGTGACGGCTCCGTCTATGAATACCGCCATACCGCAGTATTTTGCGACCCCGTAACCGCGGCTGTTTATATCGGTGACTTCAAGCGTTATAACATCGTTTTTCTTCAAGCTCATATCAGAACGTCCTTGAACGTGTTCCTGTATTCTTTCGGGGTCATACCTACGTTTTTGCTGAATATCTTCGTCATGTAGGAGGCATCGGTAAAGCCGCACTCCTCCGCGATATCGGCAATGCTTTTGTCGGTGAGCTCAAGATATGATTTTGCCCAATTTATACGATAGTTTATGACGTACTGCTTAAGAGTTATCCCGCGCCGCTCCTTTATCAGCTTGCTGACATAATACGCATGATATCCGAAAAGAGAGCGGCTATCGGTATTTGTTATATCCTCGGTTATATGTTCGCCGATATACTTATCCAGCCGGTCTGCCATCGTGGACGGGAGAGCGCTCTCGTCCTCAAGCTCCGCTACACGGAGGAGCAACAGCTTGAATATTGCGGACGCCTCGCTCCTGTAAAGACCGGAACAGGACACGAAAAGCTCGCTCAGCTTCAAAAACGAGTCCTTTGCCTCGCTGAACTCGCTCCTTACTATAACTCTGTCAAACGGCGGCAGAGTCTCGCAGGGTACGTCGTAATCTGCGCTTTCGTCGAAAGGGATGGAGGAAAGGACGGTCACATCGCTCCTGTATGGAGTAAGGTCAAAATTGACGACCGCCATTTTTATAAAGTCGGAGCGGAGACGGTATCTGGTATACGGCGGGATTATACAAAGTCCGCCCGCCGGGATCCCGTACTTCTGTTCGCCGGCAGTCAGGTTCAGAGCGCCGCCCAGAATGAATATCGCACGGTAGTCACGCGGGACGGCGTATCCTTTGTTTCCGGTCTTCTGATATATTTTTGCGCTCCTTATAAAGGGGTTAAGCTCTATTATATCTTTCATAAAAAACTCTTTCGCAGAAATATTTGTTTGCCGCCGGACCAGTGTTTGCGCGTCGGCGTGCGGGCAGAGGAGCAAAAAACGGTTGTATTTTTATTTATTATATGCTATAATCATAACTGTCAGCGGGCTCTTTTTCCTCGCCGGACTCCCGCCTGCATTCGCTGGGAGTTATCCCGTAGTGCTTGAGGAATACTTTTGAAAAATAAGACTGGTCGGTAAAGCCGCAGTTTACGGCGATCTGTTTTATTGTGTTCCCGCTGTTTTCAAGCTCTTTTTTTGCCTCCTCCAGACGTATGTCGTTTATATATTTGTTTACGGTGACTCCGTATTTTTTGCGGAAGGTGCAGAGCAGGGTGGATTTTGAGCAACTGAAATATTCGCACATTGATCTTATAGATAGCTTTTTGCGGAAGTTCTTGTGTATGTGCTTCTTTATCAGTTCGGCAAGGTTCCTGTCGCTGACCGGCATGGCGTTCGACAGAGTTATATATTCCGCGCAGATAGTCATTATGTGAACGTATGAGCGGAGCATATCTGCGTCTATCTTCGGGATAGTACCGACTGTTTTGCGCCAGCCGGCATCAGCGCCGAGCGCCTCGGATGCCGCATTTGTTATGAATTTTATGCTGTCCGGACTTTTATCGGTGACCTGACCCATCATAAGATATCCGCAGAGGACCCCGAAGTGATACAGCGGGCTGACTGCCTCGTAAAGTCCCATTTTGCATTTATATATATATACTTCGTCCGTCTTGGAGACGACCTCGCATGCGTTTGCGTCCTGCTCTACACATTTGGCAAATTCCGCGGGGGACGCGTGTACGCATTCGCAGAACGGCAGTGCGGTTTCGGGATAAGCCGCGGTTTCGTTGAAGTCGGTATCGTGTAGAGAGATCCTGAATCCGGTTATCTTGTGCAGTTCTTTGAGCACAGTCAATACGTCAATATTTTTGCTCGGCATTTTTGTTCCCTCCTCAGCAGGCTTTATCCGTTTCTTCTGCCGCGTCTCAGTTTACGGTTGCGGCGGAATAAGACATGATTTTTGTAAAAAGAAAGAAAACGAACTATATTACAAATAATTATACTATTTTCTCTGGAAAAGTCAAGGACTTTTAAACTATAATTATTCCGGCGGCGATTTTTTTCGCGCCGCGGTGCGTACACGTTATCGGAGTTACGGCACGCACGGATCTTTTTGAGGAGTTTTAAAACCGGAGTTGCGGAACGTAAGTTCCAGGATCGGAAGGAGGGGCCTCTCTGGCCGTTTTAAGTTATGGGATATAGTATAGGAGTAGATCTTGGGGGGACCAACATCGCTGTCGGAGTCGTAGATACCGAGAACGCACAGGTGATAGCTAAGGACAGCGTAAAGACAAATGCGCCCAGAGCGGCGGAGCTCATTGCGGACGATATCGCCATGCTTTCGGCATCCGTCTGTGAAAAAGCGGGGCTCTCGCTCAAGAGCGATGTGATCGGGATCGGGATAGCCAGTCCCGGCGTAATATTTAACAACGTCGTATATACCGCATTCAATCTGGGATGGAGAAATGTTCCGCTGTGCGATCTTGTCTCAGAGCGCACCGGGCTCCGCGCGCATATGGGCAACGACGCGAATGTGGCGGCATATGCCGAGGCGGTCGCCGGATGCGGTAAGGGCTGCAGTTCTCTTGTGATGCTGACGCTCGGGACCGGAGTCGGAGGCGGGATCGTGATCGGCGGAAAGATATGGGAGGGTTTTCGCGGCGCGGCGGCGGAACTCGGGCATATAATAATCCATAAGGACGGACGCCTCTGCTCATGCGGCAAGCGTGGATGCCTTGAGGCATATTGTTCCGCGAGCGCTCTTATAAAAGAGACCAAACACAGAATGATAGATAACCCATCATCGCTTCTCTGGAATCTGACCAGCGGGGACATAGGACGCGTCGGCGGCAAGACCGCATTTGACGCGATGCGGATGGGCGACGATGTCGCAAGGGAGATAGTCGAAGAGTATATAGATGATCTGGCGGTAGGTGCATCAAATCTTGTAAATGTGCTCCAGCCCGAGGTACTGTGTTTCGGAGGCGGGATATCTTACGAGGGAGAGACGCTTACTCTTCCGATAGCCAAAAAGGTAGCCGAGCAGACTTATGTGGAAAAAGAGGAGAACAGGACACGCATACTTCCCGCAAAATTCAGAAATGACGCCGGAATAATCGGCGCCGGCATTCTCGGGGCGGATGTTTGAAAAGTTTTTTTCCGCGGTATTGCGCGGTTTTCCCGGAACTTCAAAAGATTAATTAATTTTTAAGGAGATTTTTTAATGAACGATCAGGCTTACGAAATTGCGGGCAAAGTTGCACGGAAATTTGCCGTATGCGGCGATGTTGTATCCTACGAGAGGTACGGCAGCGGTCATATCAACGATACTTTTAAGCTCGTTACCTCCGGCAACGGTGCTCCTCGCGAATACATACTCCAGAGGATAAATTCCAACGTCTTCAAAAATCCGGCCGAGGTCATGGATAATATTTTCGGAGTGACCGAATTCCTGCGCCGTAAAATAATCAGTGCCGGCGGCGATCCCGACCGTGAGACTATGACTATCGTCAAGACGACGGACGGCGCGCTGTTCCATGTCGACGACAACGGCGGATATTGGAGATGCTATATATTTGTGACCGACAGCTTGAGCTTCAATAAAGTAGAGCGTCCCGAGGAGTTCTACGAGAGCGCGGTAGCTTTCGGAAATTTCCAGGCACTGCTCGCAGAGTATCCCGCAGATACGCTGCATGAGACGATAAAAGACTTCCACAATACCCCCGACAGATTCAAGAAATTTCTCGACGCTGTTGAGCAGGATGTATGCGGACGCGCCGCTTCTGTAAAGGCGGAGATAGATTTCGTCAAGGCGCGCGAGGAATTCTGCTATACATTCGAAAAAGCGCGCGAAGAGGGAAAACTCCCGCTCCGCGTAACTCACAACGACACAAAGCTGAATAATATACTCTTTGACAAAAAAACAAATAAGCCTATATGCATAATCGATCTTGATACGATAATGCCCGGATATTCCGTCAATGATTACGGCGATTCGATCAGGTTCGGCGCAAGCACGGGCGACGAGGATGAGAGGGATCTCTCAAAGGTCAATTTCTCCCTCGAGCTCTTTGAGCTTTATACAAAGGGATTTGCCGAGGGCGCAAAGGGACGCCTCACGGACTTCGAATTCGACATGATGCCTTACGGAGCAAAAATGATGACTCTTGAGTGCGGTATGCGCTTCCTTACCGACTATCTGCAGGGCGATACATATTTCAAGATACACAGAGAGGGACACAACCTTGATCGGTGCCGGACGCAGTTCAAACTCGTATCCGACATGGAGAAAAACTGGGACAAGATGAGGGAGATAGTCGACAAGTACAGAAATGTCTGAAATGCTTTTGTCCGGACGGCGGCGCAACTGATATTTGAACCCGAATAAGGAATCATAAGCCTTCACGTGCTATAGCGCAGGAGATGACTATGGATCATTTGTTTGCATTAAAACGTGTATGCAGGGGCGCGCTGATGTACTGTCTCTACCTTGCACTGCTCAATCTTGCGACGTGGAATTATCTCATCGTAGAGTTCGACAATGTGGAAAAGGACGAATATATAACGCTGGTATTTTGCATTATTTTGCCTTTTATCTCATTCTTTACGATGGCGGGCATTTTTTCCGATAATGACGGGTATGAAAGAGACAGATATCTCTTGTCCGTTAATGCCGGGAAAGCGCGCTCGGATATCGCAGCGACTCTTAAAGAGAAGACTTTTATCATTGAGACGGCGGTGCTGATCTGCCTCACGTTCCTGACTCCCGTCACGCTGGGACACCGAACTCTCTTCGAGCTGATCTTCGGCTACGGAAGCACGTCTTATACATCTGCGGAAAAGCACATGTTTTCGCTGATCCTCGCGGCGGCGGGGACAGTCATGCTTTTCATTTCAAAGCTGGAGGCTAAAAAATTCTTCATCATATCCCGCGCAGAGGACCGTGCAAGTCTTAAATTCTTCAATAAGACGGCTCTGATGACTGCAAAGGCTTTTCTGGTCTATGCTATAGGGTGCGCTGTCGCGTCTGCGACCCTTCCTATGTTCGTATCCTTTTTCTTCATGCTTAAAAAAGCGGCGAACATAAACGCGATAGCGATCATTCTACTCATAGTGGTCGCTGTGATCATCTTCAAATACCTCAGAGCAGTATCGGGCGTAAAGCGCTTTATAAAAAATTTCCGTCGGATGTGCGATGAAAAGGGCTATATGTTTTCAGAGATGAGAAAGCCGTTCAGATGCTTCCTTTTCGCACGCGGCGGCCCCGATCTTTCGGTCGAGATATCGGGGAAAAAATATTTCTGCAAAATATATTCCTTTATCTTTCGCCCGGAAAAGCTGTATTTGGACAGAGGGACCGCAATTATTCTGTTCAAGGCTGATCTATTCGGGCTCAATGCCTTCAATATTTTCCTTAAAAACAAATATGAATTCGATCCGGATGGAGGCACCGGGGTGATAGTTTTCATACGCGAGCCGAAAAGCACATACGCGGGATTCGGGCGCGACGTTCGCAGGCTCTATAACGGAGATATCGTCGACGGCTTTAAGGTCTATGATGCGGACGGAATTACCGGTGCGGCTGAGCGAGACTGCATAGACCGGAAGAAGGATCTGGAATAAACGGTCAGAAACGTATTTGCCGCCGCCATGCTACATATAATCATTAAGATAAATATTTTATACACGGAGGAATAATCATTATGCGTATCTTGTATGCTGAGGATTACGAGGGGATGAGCTTCAATGCCGCAAAGGTAATGGCATCTGTGATAATAAATAAACCGGACGCGGTCCTCGGTCTGGCCACCGGATCTTCTCCCGTCGGAATGTATGAGGATCTTGCGGACTGGTACCGTAAGGGGATAATATCTTTCAGGCAGTGCCGATCCGTCAATCTTGACGAGTACGTCGGTCTGTCCCCGGAGCACAATATGTCATACGCATATTTCATGCGTGAAAATCTCTTCAAAAACGTCGACATAGACATGAAAAATGTAAATATACCGAGCGGACTCGCTGAAGACGGAGATGCTGAGTGCGCCAGATATGACGCGGTCATAGATTCTCTCGGCGGCATAGATATACAGCTCCTCGGGATAGGCAATAACGGTCATATAGGCTTCAACGAGCCGGCAGATCATTTCCCGCTCGGAACGCACAGAGTCACTCTTACCGACAGCACGATAGACGCAAACAAGCGCTTTTTCGCATCGCGCGATGATGTTCCGAGATTTGCGTATACTATGGGCATAAAGCCTATAATGCAGGCTAAGAAGGTCCTTCTGGTCGCATCCGGAGAGGGAAAGGCCGAGATACTTGAAAAGGCATTCTTCGGTCCGGTAACTCCCGAGGTCCCCGCGTCCATACTCCAGATGGCGGAGGATCTTGTAGTCTGTGCGGATCGTGCCGCTCTTTCCGTCATAATGAAAAAGCATCCTGAATGTGTTGAAAAATAAGGGCCTTTGTATAAATTACACAAAAAGTTGCAGTTTTAAGCAGTCAATGCCTTTTAATAGTTGATTTTGTCGTTGCGTTTGTGGTATAATCATATGACGCTATTGTTATTATGATCATTTTGCTATGGCCGGATGGTCACAGCCGATATGCTAAGGTCGGTTTGATCGGTCACTTTGTTTGATCGGCGTCTTTGTTTTATCGGTCGGTCCGATGCGTGCAGTAAATTACGACAGCATCTATTTTATGCTACACCGCCTCGGCGGAATAATAAATTCTGACATCGGGTATTACATACGGTACTGCCGGGGGCTGACGCTCCCGGCCTGGTACCAAATATTCGGGTCCGGAGGTTTGACAGTGAAAAAACTTGCCATAAATAAGAGACTGAACGGTTTGATAAAAATTTTGTCTTTCGTTGTTCTCTATCTATTTTCAGCTTTCCTTACAGATATATTTTTGGGAAGGCCGGTGTTTTTCGTCTTTTCGGACGAATGGGTTATGCTACTGAGCTCGGCGGCGATATTCTTCCTGCTCGCGCTCGCTTTCAAGTCTCACAGGATATCTATTCAGTCCGTCGGGATATTTGAGGCGCTGTGCGTTGCGGTCATCGCCGCCGTAGTGTTTTTTTATCAGTTGATATATCGCGCTCTGTCCGGTTCGGACGATTTTTCCTGGACGGTACTCAATGCGCTTTTGTTTCTTGATTTTCTTGAAGAATATATTTTCCACGACAGGATCCTGAGGAGCGCGAGACGATACGGCAAAAGACATGCCAAAGAGAGGGTAATGATAGGCGGAGCCGGCATCGCCGGGGCAAGTCTG
>CALWTR010000031.1 GCA_944384525.1 uncultured Clostridia bacterium | reverse complement strand
CTGTCGGAGAAAAGGCCGCAGAGAAATATCTGAAAGCGCTGGGGTACAAGATATTGTGGAGAAATTCCCGCGCTTATGGCTGTGAAATAGCCATAATATGCAGAGCTGGCAGCGCCACTGTGTTTGTCGAGGTCAAGACCCGTGAAATATACGAAGGCTTCCCTCCTCCATGTGCCGCAGTGAACAAAAAGAAGATAGCTCATATAAGAGCCGCCGCATCATGTTATATATCATCTGGAGTTGCACGATCGGATGCTCTTCCCGCATGGCGCGCGGCGATACACAGCCTTTTCCGTATTCCTTACCGCAATGTAAATGCAAACGAAGAATTGCGGATAGATATAATCGAGATATTTCTTCAAAAAATATCCTCCGGAGAACACGGGCAACCACCATACCGGTTTCGGCTCAAGAAAAAGAGCAGATCTCCGAATATCGTCAAGATAAATCACATAAAGGGAGTCTGATCCTACAAAACTAATACATATCGAACCAAAGGTCAAAAAAGTCCGCGAGACATATCCTGTAAAAGAGTTTCCGTTACCGGCATTTGCCGGAGAACACAATTTACCGGAAAACTCGGGGAGGCGGCAATGAGGTTATTCGACCTTCACTGTGACACGGCGTTCGAAATGTATCGGCGCGGATCTGGACTGGACGATCTTTCGCTGCACGTCAATTTTGACGGCATTATGAAATATGAGAAATACTCCGGGATCTTCGCTGTATGGAGCGACCGGCGTCTCTCGGATAAAAAAGCTTATGAGGCATACCGCAATATAATAACTTATCTCAAAAGCAAAATATCTCCCCTGCCTTGCGGAGCGTCCGTTCTCTTCTCTGTCGAAGACGCGAGGATACTTGAGGGGAAGATGAGCCGCATCGACGAACTTATATCCGACGGCATCTCGCTCGTCACCCCCATGTGGCGCGGAGAAAACATACTCGGAGGGGCTTATGATACTAATATGCCGCTGACGAAATTCGGGAAAGCGGCGATCGAAAAACTGCTCTCTGCCGGAGTCCTCGCAGACATATCTCATGCCTCAGTCGCGGCCGCCGAGCAGATCGCCTATCTGGCGATAAGTTCGGGGAAGCCGGTCATAGCGTCTCACTCGGACTCTTTTGCGGTAAATCCGCATCCCAGAAATCTGAGAGACAGGCAATTTCAATACATAAGAGACAGCGGCGGCGTTGTCGGCATATGCCTTGAGCCGACGCATCTTTCACCGAGCGGTGAGGCCGGGATAGAGGACGTTGTGCGGCATATCGAACATTTTCTTTCTCTGGGCGGAGAAAATACCGTCGCTATCGGAACCGACTTTGACGGCATTGAGACAACTCCGCGATCTCTCGGTTCATTATCAGAACTGACCGCATTGCCGAGGCGGCTTGCGGCTCTGAATTACAGCGAAGAACTTATATCAAAGATAATGTATAAAAACGCCGCCCGGCTCTTCCCCGCCGCATTGGCACAAGGCAGAGATATCCCGGCGAGAGAAGACGCGGCATATAAAAATGATCAAAATAACAATTTAAAGCTACCAAAACAGGAAAGGGATACTTGAAAAACCATGGAGTACAAAAGCACAAGAAGTAAAAACGTCAGCGGAGTAAGCTCCGCATTTGCGATCAAATCCGGCCTTGCACCGGACGGCGGGCTCTATATGCCTGAAAGGCTCCCTCATATAGACGAAAAAACGCTGCACGCCCTCTCCGGAATGACATATCCGGAGCGAGCTGCCGAAATACTGTCGATGTTTCTATCAGACTACACGAAGGAAGAACTGCTCAAAGACTGCCGCGCGGCATACTCCGAGGATAATTTTCCGGGCGGAGCAACGCAGATAGTCAACTTTGCTCCTGATATGTACTCACTGGAGCTCTGGCACGGTCCTACCTGTGCCTTCAAAGACATGGCGCTCCAAATAATGCCCCGCCTGCTCTCATCAGCTCTGAGAAAGACAGGAGAGAAGCGCACGGCGCTTATACTGGTAGCTACCTCAGGTGACACCGGCAAAGCCGCGCTCGAAGGCTATAAAAACACGGACAGGATCAAGATACAGGTATTCTATCCGGAAAACGGAGTCAGCCGCGTACAGAAGCTGCAGATGGCTACACAAACCGGCGATAACGTTGACGTTTGCGCCATAAAAGGCAATTTTGATGACGCGCAGACCGGAGTCAAGAGAATATTCTCAGACGCATCCGTCAGAGCCGAGCTTGACGCTCAGGGAGTATTTCTCTCAAGCGCCAATTCGATCAACTGGGGACGGCTTGCTCCTCAAATCGTTTATTATATAAGCGCATACTGCGATCTCGCCGCCCCCGGAAAGATCAAATACGGAGACGAGATAGACGTATGCGTACCTACCGGGAATTTCGGAAACATATTTGCGGCATACATTGCTAACCTGATGGGACTCCCTATCGGGCATCTCATCTGCGCGTCAAACAAAAACAATATCCTGACTGACTTCCTCTCGACCGGTGTATACGACAGGAACAGGGATTTTTACACCACGATCTCCCCTTCTATGGATATACTCATATCCTCTAATCTGGAGCGTCTGCTGTATCTCATATGCGGACCGGAAGCTACCGGAAAATATATGAAAGAGCTCGCGGAAAAAGGAAGATATGAAATCTCCGGAGAAGACTTTGCAAAGATAAAGGAAAAGTTCATCGGATATTTTGCCGACGAGGACAAGACAAAAAGCACTATCAAAGCGACATACGAAAAACACGGCTATCTCATAGATCCGCATACCGCAGTCGCCGTCAGCGCCGCAGAGGACTTCATTAAAGATAAAGGAAAGTCTGCTCCGATCATAATTGCCTCTACTGCAAGCCCATACAAATTCGCAAAAGACGTGTACTCGGCGCTCACCGGAAAAAGCGCAAAGGGCGATCTTGAGGCTCTAGGAGAACTCAGCGCCATGACAGGAGTCGAGATCCCCGGCCCACTGCGTGGAATAGGAGACCGCAAGATCCGCTTTGATAAGGTCACGGATCCTGTGGGAATGGCGGATATGGTAATGAGTTTTGCGAAGAAGTGAGCCGGCTACAAGCTCTCCCCTACTTTTAATTTCAAAGAGGGAGACCGCCGGAAATTCCGGCAGTCTCCCTCTTTTTTAAAAATTTTCAGACTTTATAAAATATATATTAATACTCTTTGGGTCTGAACGTAGCGCATACGGTCTCC
>CALWTR010000030.1 GCA_944384525.1 uncultured Clostridia bacterium | reverse complement strand
GGTAAACAGCGGCAAAAATATCATGTTTGAGGCTCAGCTCGGCGCGCTCAGAGATATAGACTTCGGTATTTATCCGTATACCTCATCCTCTTCTACCATAGCCGCTTATGCGACGATAGGGACAGGTATACCGCAGTTCAAGCTTGATGAGTCGCTCGGAATAATGAAGGCATATTCTTCCTGCGTGGGAGAGGGGCCCTTTACCTGTGAGTTGTTCGGAGAGGCCGGAGACAAGCTGAGAGAGGCCGGCGGAGAATACGGCGCCGCAACAGGCAGACCTAGACGCGTCGGAGGATTCGACGTAGTCGCATCCAGATACGGTGCGATGATGCAGGGGGCTACTGCAATAGCTCTTACCAAGCTCGACGTTCTTTCATATCTTGATGAGATACATGTATGTGAGGCGTATACGGTAGACGGCGTAAGGGTAGAATCTTTCCCGACGGGAGATGCTCTCATGCGCGCAAAGCCTGTCTATACGACTTTCAAGGGCTGGAAGACGGATATCTCCGGATGCAGGAGCTTTGATGAGCTTCCGGAAAATGCTAAAAATTACGTCAGATATATCGAAAAGGCCGTGGGATGTCCCATAAAGTATATATCAGTCGGACCGGAGAGAGAACAGTATATAGAAATGTGATATTCAATGCCGGAGCAGTCGACGGACCTCGTGTTGCAGATAAGAGGTCCGTCCCGGTTTTTTCGGAGGAGAGATGAAGATAACAGAAATAATAAACGGGAAGAGACCGAGTCTTTCTTTTGAGGTGTTCCCGCCAAAAACATGGGACGCATATGAAAGCGTCAAAAACGCGACGGAGAGGATCGCTGAGCTATCCCCGAGTTATATGAGCGTTACCTACGGCGCCGGAGGATCGACCGCGGGATATACTCTTTCAATAGCCGAAAATCTGCAGAAGAAATTCGGTGTGACCTCGCTCGCACATCTTACATGCGTGTCTTCCAGCAAGGAGGATATAAAAGCTCGGCTGCAAGAAATGAAGAACAGCGGCATCGTCAATGTGCTTGCTCTTCGCGGCGATATACCGGACGGGTTCGACAAGGAAAAGCTTGAATACAGGTATGCGGCTGAACTTATAGAAGATATAAAGGAGTTCGGCGGGTTCTGCATAGGCGGCGCATGCTATCCTGAGTCGCATCCCGAAAGCCCTACATCTTTCGACGATATAAAATATCTTGCGGAAAAGGTGAGGTGCGGGTGCGAATTTCTTACGACACAGATGTTTTTCGACAATAATATACTTTACAATTTTATGTACCGGATCAGAGAGGCCGGCATCAACGTCCCGGTAGTTGCGGGTATCATGCCGGTCACAAATCCTAAGCAGATAAAGCGCATATGCAGGATATCCGGGGCGGCTTTGCCGCAGCGGTTCTGCCGCATAGTTGACAGGTACGGTTCCGACATACCTGCGATGAGACAGGCCGGCATAGCTTATGCAACAGAGCAGGTCATTGATCTTTACGCCAACGGTATAAATGCGGTACATATATATTCTATGAACGACCCGGACGTTGCGGCCGCAATAAAACGCAATGTTTCCGCAATAGTGAAGTGATCGCGGTCAGGACCATGAGCGCCGCGCCGAATGAGGCGCTCCCGGATATAAGAGAGGCTGAGAGATATCTCGGTTATGGGAAAAATCAACCCGGAGACGATGAGAGGCGTATGATATCCGAATGCTTTTCTGCCGTTTCGGCCGCAGTTTCTTACAGGTGTGTTTATACGATGACAGATGTGTCCAGGCCACGGGACGGTGTTCTTGATCTCGGATTCGGAAATATAGAGAGTGCGTCGCTATATCGTCATATGTCAGGATGCGGAAGGGCACTTTTGTTTGCCGCTACCGCAGGAAGAGGGCTCGATATGCTCATAACGTCGCTGTCCTCAGTCTCGCCTGCAAAGGGAGTTATAGCCGATGCGCTTGGATCCTCTGCCGTTGAGAAATGGTGCGACCTTATCGAGAAACGTCTGCTCGACGGTGTCCCGCATGTTTTTCGCTTCAGTGCCGGGTACGGTGATTTTGATATATCCTGGCAAAAGAATATACTTGAATATCTTTCCGCAAATATAAAGGCGGGGATATATACTACCGACGCGCTTATGATGCTTCCGACTAAGTCAGTCACGGCGATAGTCGGGATAAAAACGGAATGACCGTAAATTCTTTCATAACTAAGGAGAGCCGAGGATGATACCGCTTTTGGAAAAGATAAAAAGCTCGTTTGTCTATATGGACGGAGCTATGGGGACGCTTCTGCAGCGCAGAGGGCTCGGCTCGGGAGAGTTGCCTGAGTTATGGAATATTTCTCACCCTGAGATCGTCCGCGGGATACACGCGGAATATCTGAGGGCAGGGAGTGATATAATCAGCACCAATACCTTTGGTGCAAACCGGATAAAATTCCCGAGTAATTACAGGGAAATAATCATTGCCGGCGTCAATGTAGCAAGATCCGCTGCAAATGAATTTGGACAGGACAGATATGTCGCTTTCGACATGGGACCGCTCGGAAAGATGCTTGAGCCGTTCGGGAACCTCCCCTTTGAGGAGGCTGTCTCTGTCTTCGCAGACAGCGTCAAGGCGGCGCGCGACGCCGGAGCCGATCTCATACTCATAGAGACCATGAACGACTGCTATGAGACAAAGGCTGCGCTTCTGGCGGCTAAGGAAAACTCGGATCTGCCGGTCTTCGTCACTAACGTTTATGACGAGCGCGGAAAGCTCCTTACCGGCGCGGATGCATCGGTAATGGTGGCGATGCTGGAGGGTATGGGAGCGAACGCTATCGGTATAAATTGCTCCCTAGGTCCCGCTCAGATGCTGGACACGGTCCGCGATATATGTACAAGATCCTCGTTGCCGGTCATAGTATGCCCAAACGCCGGTCTGCCGGAGATATCTTCGACGGGAGAGACTGTATATGATGTAGACAGCGATGAGTTTGCTGAACATATGAGGACCATAGCCGGATACGGAGCCTGCATTTTGGGGGGATGCTGTGGTACAACACCGGAGTATATTGCAAAAATCATTCAAAAGACTCGCGATATCGATTTTTCCGCACCGGTATTCAAGCATGATACGGTAGTTACCTCTTACTCTCGTTCCGTCTCCGTAGGGGGATCGCCTGTTCTTGTCGGAGAGCGGATAAACCCGACCGGGAAAGCGCGCCTGAAGGAGGCTATTCGATCCGGAGACATGAGTTATATATACAGCGAGGCGATAGATCAGGAGGAGCGCGGAGTTCATATACTGGATGTCAACGTTGGTGTGCCGGGGACCTGCGAGAGAGAAAATCTGCTGTCAGCTGTTAAAGGTATACAATCGGTCACGACTCTTCCTCTGCAGATAGATACGTCCGATATAGACGCACTGTCGGCCGCCATGAGAGAATATAACGGCAAGCCGCTTGTAAATTCAGTAAACGGTAAAGAGGAGAGCCTAATGGCGGTGCTCCCGCTTGTCAAAAAGTACGGCGGAGTTGTAATAGCGCTCACGCTCGACGAAAATGGGATACCGGATACCGCCGAGGGCAGACTCCGTATAGCCGAAAAGATAGTTATGCGCGCGGAGAAGCTCGGGATAGACAGAAAGGATATAATAGCGGACCCTTTGGCTATGGCAGTTTCAGCCGACAGAAACGGAGCACTCACGACCCTGCGGGCTATATCGCTGATAAAGGAAAAGCTCGGCATAAAGGTCAGTCTCGGCGTCTCGAATATATCTTTCGGTCTGCCGCTGAGGGACGCTGTGAATTCCGCATTTTTTGCTTCGGCATTGTATGCCGGTCTTGATATGGCAATAATGAATCCGAGATCCGATGCGATGATGAGGGTGTATTACTCCTCACGCGCACTCCTCGGTAAAGATGAAAATTTTCAGGATTATATAGCTTATGCAGGCGCGGCGCAGGGAGATACAGCACAGCCAAAGGCGGAGAAGGGAGAGCTGTCGACTCTGAGGGAAGCGGTTATCCGGGGCGTGAAGGACCGAGCCTATTCAATGGCGAGGGATATGCTGTCGAATGAACCTCCTCTCGAGGTGGTAAACTCACATATTGTTCCTGCGCTTGATGAGGTCGGAAAAGGTTTTGAGGAAAAAAGGATTTTTCTCCCTCAGCTCCTTATGAGCGCAGAGGCCGCTGAGGCGGCTTTTGAGGCTGTAAAGGAGGCTATGGCGCGCGGAGGCGCCGAGCGGGGATCCGATGTCAGGGATGACAACAGGGTACTGCTTGCCACCGTAAAAGGGGATATCCATGATATAGGGAAAAATATTGTGAAGGCGTTACTTTCAAATTACGGCTTTACTGTCATAGACGCAGGCAAGGACGTGCCTCCGGAAAAAGTCCTGAGTCTTGCGCGGGAAAACGGCGTCAGACTCGTTGGTCTGAGCGCACTTATGACAACCACGGTGCCTTTCATGGAGGAGACGATAAAACTTTTGAAGAGAGAGTTGCCTGACTTAAGGGTCGTTGTCGGCGGTGCGGTGCTCACAGCTGATTATGCGGAAAAAATAGGCGCGGATTTTTATGCGCGGGACGCTATGGAAACAGTCAGATATGCTCAGAAATTTTTCGGGAGAGTTTGAATATATGCGGTTTGGATACGCACTTTAAAATATGCGGCGGGCACGCCGCATATTTTTTTTCATAAACTTATCATAGCGGGACTTTTACGGAGAGCGTGTTCTATGCGGCCGTATCCGTCCCGCAATCCGATAAAGAAAACAAGGATATATTTATGGAAAAAGACGAAAAAGGAATGCCGGTCTATAATGCACCCTGCAGTCCCGACGGAGATGAGGTAATGTACGCTCCCTCACTTGCAATGGTGTATTCTCCGGTGCAGAGATGGAGAAAGCTTTATTCGCCGGATGAGGCTCTCGCACACGGAACTATGTTCGAGGAGCTTTATAAGCCGCTCGAGATAATGAGGGGGTGCTCGCATGAGTAAAAATGAGCTCATGAAAAAAATACAGGCACTCTCTTTTGCTCTGCTTGAGACTAATCTGTTTCTCGATACTCATGTAAACAATAAGGAAGCGCTCGATTATTACTATGACATAAAGGATAAACTCGGACGGCTGACCGAGGAATATGAGGAGAACTACGGCCCGATAACGGCTTCAGGCACAGTCAGTGACGGAGAGTGGTCATGGGTGCTTGAAGAGTGGCCGTGGCAAAGCGGAGCGGAGGACTAAAGCGATGTGGATCTATGAGAAAAAACTTCAATATCCGGTGAAAATAAAAAATCCGAACGCGCGTTTGGCATCGGTCATCATAAGCCAGCTCGGCGGTCCGGACGGTGAGCTCGGCGCGGCTACGAGATATCTTAATCAGAGATACTCAATGCCGTACAGAGAGGCGGTCGGTATACTTACAGACGTGGGCTCTGAGGAGCTCGGGCACTGTGAGATGATAGCGGCGATAATATATCAGCTTACAAAGAATCTTACGCCGGAAGAAATCATTGCCGGCGGCTTCGACAAGTATTTTGTCGATCATACTACCGGCATATATCCTCAAGCTGCCTCCGGAGTCCCGTTCTCTACGGGCGGAATCGGGGTGAAAGGCGATCCTATCGCCGACCTCAATGAGGATCTTGCGGCGGAGCAGAAGGCAAGGGTCACCTATGACAATATCCTGCGCCTTTGCGACGATCCGGACGTCCGCGATCCTATAAAGTTCCTGCGGCAGCGCGAGGTCGTGCATTATCAAAGATTCGGCGACGCTCTGAGATTGACTCAGGACCGACTTGATTCCTCAAACTTCTATGCATTCAATCCCAGCTTTGATAACGGCAAGGGTGAGTGCAGGGGAAAGTGATCGCAATTCCCGTAAAGTATTTATTTGACCGTGTGCGGCAATAAAATGCCGCACACGGCTTTTTGCATTAATACTAATATCGGTATTGTTAAAAGAAATTTTTTATATAAACTTTGTACATAAATTATTGACAAATATTATTCGTTATTATATAATAATACACGATTTTAATTTGTCAAATAATACATATTTCGGAGGAATGTATGAACGTCTTTAAAACTAAGAAGGGCATCATCAATACCTCGATAATCGCGGTGTTTGCCGTGCTCTTCATTGTCCTCAGTATCGTCATGTATGATAAGACTGTTGAGGAGGGCAGTGTATATTACGGAACATTCATATCTCTTATGCCGCCTATCATCGCGATACTTCTGGCGCTCATAACCAAAGAAGTGTTTTCCTCTCTGTTCATTGGTATTGTAGCCGGCGCGCTTCTCGTGTCAAACTTTTCTCCCAGCGGAACGATAGACGGTATAGTAAGCGAGGGAATAATTTCTGCGGTATCCGGTACGGCAGGTATTTTTGTTTTCCTTGTAATACTCGGTGTGCTCGTTGCTCTTATAAATAAGGCGGGAGGTTCATACGCTTTCGGAAGATGGGCAAAGGCCAATATAAAGACAAGAGCCGGAGCGACTTTTGCGACCTTCCTGCTCGGCGTGATCATTTTTATAGACGATTATTTCAACTGCCTCACTGTCGGATCGGTCATGAGACCGGTCACCGATTCCCATAAAATATCCAGAGAAAAGCTCGCGTTCCTTATAGACGCGACCGCAGCACCTGTCTGCATGATAGCTCCGATATCTTCCTGGGCAGCTGCCGTATCTGAGTATGCAGAGGATGGACAGGGCCTTTCTCTCTTTATTTCCGCTATACCGTTCAACTATTATTCTCTCCTGACTCTCGTATTTATAGTTTTGATAACATTTATCGGCTTCGATTACGGAAAAATGGCCGAATTTGAGATCAAGGCGAGAATGGCGGATAATGTATACGAGAATGATGACAACGCGGAGAAACCCGACGACGGTATAAACCGCAACGGCCGCGTTATAGACCTTGTGCTCCCCATAGTCCTGCTTATAGTCTTCTCTGTGATAGGTCTTATTTACTGCGGCAATTTCTTTGACTCTTCCGCAGCTGAGTATCATGACTTCGTTTCGGCATTTGCTAATACTGACGCAAGCGTAGGTCTTGCATGGGGGTCTATAATAGCGCTGGTAATCATAATCATATATCTTATAGCCAGACGTGTGATCGATTTTAAGGGGGCTATGGACTGCATCCCCAACGGATTTATAGCGATGGTTCCCGCAATACTTATCCTTACATTTGCGACCTCGCTCAAAAACATGACGTCTCTCCTCGGAGCGGACGCTTTTGTCGATCATGCTATGAGGGGCGCCGCAGACGGACTCAAGAATATTCTCCCCGCAATAATCTTCCTTGTAGCATGTTTCCTTGCATTTGCTACCGGTACATCCTGGGGAACATTCGGAATACTTATCCCGATAGTTGCCGCAGTGTTTGACAGCAACACAGTTATATATACAATAGGTATATCCGCCTGCCTCGCAGGAGCGGTCTGCGGCGATCATTGCTCGCCTATTTCCGATACTACCATAATGTCCTCCGCCGGAGCGCAGTGCAATCATGTCAATCACGTTACAACGCAGCTCCCGTATGCATTCACCGTTGCGGCAGTGTCATTCGTTTCATTTATCATCGCAGGATTTGTCCAGAACGCTTGGATAGTGCTTCCCATCGCCATAGTGCTTTTGGTACTTACTGTTTTCGGTATAAAGTATGTGACCGGCAAAATCAAATCAAAATGATATTGCCGATCTCACAGGTGTTTTTGAATCAATAATTTTTGGTAATAACGGTACGGGGTCCCCAAACGGGGACCCCGTAATTTATTTTTTATTCTTATTGACCGGAATTTTGTTTTTATTCGAAACGTTTTTTTCATGTAAACATGAATGCGGGCATGTACTGCAGCCGCAATGGCATTTTCCGGCCTTTTTATTTTTTATCAAACGTATTATTATGAAAGCAATAATCGCTATCAGGATCACCGATACGGTTATAGTACCTGCATTTTTTATTATAAATTCCATTTCTATATCCTTTCCGACCAGGTTGATTTACGCACTCATCTCTGCCGCAGATTTGCGTCCGTGTGCCGGTCGGAGGAGCAAGTACAAAATAATACCCAACACGGCAAAAGCGGCTATGGATCCGATCACATTACCGGCTCCGGAGAAGAGCATGCCCAGCTGATATATCAATAGTGAAACGGCGTAAGCAAATACGCACTGGTAGCCTATCGCAAACGCGGTCCATTTTCTATTGTTCATCTCACGTTTGATCGCTCCCATTACGGATTTTACGAAACTCGGCGGCTTTATACAAATATTTTTGCAGCACATTCCTTTCCGATAGCGATCCTTGAATCTTTTGTTTTTATAACAAAATTTCCGCCGGTGCCTGAAATAACGGTTATTTTTTCACCTGGGACAAGCCCCATACTTTTCAACCTCATTTTAAGCATATGATCGCCGCATACCTTTACAATGCTGACTCTTTCTCCGTCATCAGCCAGTATAAGGGGTTTCATTCGTTTCTCCTCTCTGAAAATATTTAGTTAGTTTCAACTAACAAAAATGTGTTAGCATTAACTAACTCAATTGTCAATAGGTTTTTGAAATTTTTTTAAATAAAAAAATGCGGCGGAGCTGCGCAAATGCGCGCTCCGCCGCAAAGACGGCAGGGCAGGGATCAAAGTATAGTTACGGTCCCATCCTCGCTTATTTCCAGTGTGTCTCCCTCTTTCACGGTAGAGAGGAACTCTTCGCCGAGCTGATCTATCGCAATTACGGGAGAATTTTCCCATACACGGGCAAGTATTATACCGCTTGCGGCAAGAGAGTCTATATGCTCGGAAAACAGGAATGCGGCGGGGTTTATCTTCATCGAGCAGACAGTTTGTATCACAAGCCCACCGGTAGTAGAACCTATTGTTATCGGCAAGCAGAGGGCTTTCCCGGTTATGTTCTTTTCAAATATGTCCGGATTGTTCTGATCGGAGGCGTAGACTTCCTTCGCATTTTTGAGTGCGCTCTTCTGAAAGGTCGCGAGAGTGTTTACTCCGCCGTGAGATACAACTGCCTCTCCTTTCCAGTTGCCTCCGGCGATGACTCTGCCTTTAAACTGTTTCATTTTATTTTACCTCCTTGCCGGCTATCCGGTCGAGAATCTCTGCGTCCTTGTAATACCTTGCCGTGGAGTATGTGCGAAGTTTATTGCTGTTCGTGATGATCCGGTGCAGTTTTGTTACCGGGTTGTTCGTATACATAAGCGGGCAGATAGACGTCAGGGTAGCTCCGGTATCGGTCAGCTTTTTGTATCTTTCCGTCATACGGAATTTTTCCGCGACTTCCGGCGCTGTGGTAAGTACGGTGCGGACGGCGACTTTCTTTCTTCCGGCATTCTCAAGTGCGGCGACTATATTGTCCGTCCAGGAGCACAGCTGCGAATAGGTAAGATGAGGACAGCCGATAAAGCAGAGATCTGGCTTTTTGTCCTTCTTTTTCCACATAACGGGGTAGCTTTTGTAAACGCGCTCCAGTTCCTCGTCATCTATTATGTATTCACGGCAGTTTTCAGAGAGGAGTTTTTCTCCCAGCAGTTTTGCCTCAGGAGTGAGATTGTCTATATGATACAGTCCTACCGCTCCGTTAGATGCGGTTGCCGCTCCGAAATCCTTGAGATATGCTTTTGCGTCATCGTTGAGTTCGTCGCCTATAAAAGCATCAAGCCCATAAACATATGGAACATCCTCCATGACCTTCATCCCGATCGCGCTTCCTAGGATCTGTGCCTCCGGTTTTTTTGTAGTCTTTACATATATCTTCCAGGTCGCTTTTCTACCCTCATCTGTAAGCAGTCCGAAGTAGGGGACATACCCGATTATCGAGCCGAAAAGATCGAGCATACCGCTGTTTCGGTTGCATCTGGCGCCGAGAACGGAGTTGGCGTATACGACTGCGCTTGACTCTGCCCACGAAAGTACATCTCCCATCTTAGGCTGGTTCCCGACTTCATCAAGATAGCATGCGCAGGTAAATTTATTGCTGCCTGTAAGTCCGACCGCCTTAAGCTGTTCCTCATACATTGCCTGCTTTGAATAAAGTATTTTGTTGAACACCAGTTTTTCAAGAAAATTGCATTTTACATTGTCATAGTCGAGCGGGCGCGGGTCTACCGAAAAGCCTCCGTCCGCTTTTACGCCGGATTCGATAAGGCGGTCCATAGTCGAAAAAAGCGGCTTTAGCAGACCTATTCCGAAACTGGTAACAAGATGTCCCTGCTTATGAGTTACCGGGACTAGTTTTTTTGCTCCGAATACGTCACCGAAACGTACTAGTGTCTCAAGCACCTTGGCCTTGACCTCACCCTCTTTGCCGTTCAGGATGTCTACCTGTTCCGGCGTCAGTTCCATTTTGTAATCCGTCATAGTTATCGCCATTCCTTTCCTGCGGCAGAGCGCCGTCTGTTTTAAGAGATGGTCCCGCCCGTCGATAACGGCGGGTATTTTAGCCTTTCTGCTGATATTGTAACATTCCGGAATACTTTTTTCAAGGTATTTTGCTGAAAATATACCGTCCTTGTTTCCGACAATGATTTTTTCGATCCGGTTATTATTTATTGTCAGAGCATTATAAAATGTGTGAAAAAATATTTTGATTTTGTTTTCGATCACCAACTCATCAAGCACATATTTTAACGCGTTAGGATCAAAACGTATTCCTGCAGATTCGTTGTTTTCTACGATAGCATTTCCGCCTTTTAAAAGTCGTTGCTCAACTTCATCAGTAAGTCCGGCGATAACTTTGCTGAGGTTAGATATCCTCGGCCTCGCTTTTGAAAAAGCCTCCTCGCTCCAGGGATACCAGTCAACCGGGTTTTCTGCGTGCTGGAGCAGATATGGGCTTGTCTGATTCTTTAAATGATTGCTCAAATACTCACCTCAATTTTTCAGATCACCCGTTGCCGGGTTGTCGATCAGTTTTCCGTCCTCTGTAAAGCGGGAACCGTGACATGGGCAATCCCATGTGTGCTCGATAGGATTCCATTTCAGAGCACAGCCCAGATGTGGACAGCGTCTGTCAGTGGGCGTCAGCAGTCTGACCACAGCCTCAAACCCGTTGACGGCCAATTGGGGACGAAGGATAGAACGAGAAGGGAAGAACACCTCCTCATACGGATTTTTCTTTCCTTGTACAAGATCGCTGAGGATCATAGCGGATACCATGGAAGAGGTCATGCCCCACTTGTTGAAACCGGTGGCCACATATAAATTTGTAGTCGATGCGGAATAGGGACCGATATACGGGACACTATCCAAACTCATACAGTCCTGAGTGGCCCAGCGGTATATCTCCTCCGCTTGCGGATAATAAGACCGAGCAAAATCCTGCAGTTCACGCCAACCGCCGCCTTTTTTACCGGTGCGGTGATCTCCACCCCCGATGAGCAGCAGGTTTTTGTAATTTCGGAAGGACATGCCCGTCTGTGCCTCGTCCAAATACATGCCGTCCACATCCTGCGCGTCTTTGAGGGCAATTACATAAGAGCGGTGCTGGTACAGCTTGAGAAAATAACTGCCGTGTTTGTTGAGGAAAGGGAAGTGAGTAGTCACAATGATCTTCTTGGCATTGATCCGGCCATGATTTGTCACAGCCGTAGTGCCGAGCAGTTCCCGCACCCGCGTGTACTCATAGATGTGAAGGTTTTTTGAAATTCCGGAAACAAATTTCAGCGGATGAAACTGTGCCTGATCGGGAAATTTGACAGCACCGGCAACGTGAAAAGGAAGAGGAAGTTTGTCCACAAATTCAGCCGAAAAGCCCAGTTTTTCCAGGGCATTAAGTTCCCGCTCGATCTTACGACGGTCATCCAGTGAATAGGTGTAGGCCGCCTTTTCTTCAAAGTCACAGTCGATCTGTCGGCACAATTCCCGGTATTTTTGTAGTGCTTCCTCGTTGGCGGCAAGATATTGTTTTGCATGCTCGATACCAAATCTGGAAATCAACTTGTCATAGATCAGCCCGTGCTGGCTGGTTATCTTGGCGGTAGTGTTTTTAGTGATGCCGTTGCATATCGTTTCAGCTTCCGCAAGCACATAAGGCACTCCGGCACAGTGAAGCTGATAGGCGCACAGAATGCCCGCCATACCGCCGCCGATGATCAGCACGTCGGTGTTCATATCTCCGTCCTGTGCCGGAAAGTTCGGTTGCTCCCAGGTTTGCTCCCATAGTGATCCCATATATTTCTCCCTGTTGATTGTTTTGATTATAGTGTTATCCAAAAGGAGCAAGTTATGTCATTTCTTGTTTTCTCTATAGTACAATATAGTTCCGTTATGACGCCGCATTGAAGTAAGCGCCATGATGATAGCGCCGCGGCCAAAGCGACTAAAATATCCCGTGCTTTATTTTGTCTGCTTTCATATTCGATATTCGCAAGTGAATTTTATTCTTATACAGCAACATTTTATATAATTCTTCCGAAGTCTGGGGCACAGATATTTCTCTTGAATTTAATTGTTCCTTTTATGGCAACAGGTTTTAGCCGAGGCACGTGTTCATAACAGATCTAAAAAGCAAAAGTGTCCGCAACATCAGTTACGGAAATTTAGAATAAATCCAGTAAAAACGGAAAATAGGGAAAATCTCTTCCCATGGTAAAATAAAAAAACCAACATATGGGATTTCATATTTAAAATAGGCTATATAAATACACCGTGTATAGGACTGATCAACTTTTGCGGTAGCGCTTTTTATATGAACCAGGGGTTAGACCGGTCAGGTTTTTGAAGGTGCGGATAAAAGAGGAATTGTTGCTGAAACCGCAGTGCTCGGAAATCGTTTGCATGCTGTAGTTAGTATTCATAAGAAGTTCTTTGGCGGCGTCAATGCGGCATTGCTTTAGATATGCATAAGGGGAAATATTTGTGGCGGCCGTAAATTTTGTTGTGAAATAGCTGCGGCTAAAATTGAAAGTTTGTGCAATAGATGCTACGTCAATATGTTCCGCATAATGTTCTGCTATATAATTCATTATGATTTTGCAATGAAATGGATCCTTTGTATGTGGATGAAAAGAAATGAGTGCGGTAAGAATTTTATAAATATATTCGGAACAAAGCACCTCGATTTCCGCGTTTTTAATATTTTGAATTATTCGGTCAAACATATATTCCATATCTAACCCCTCAGGGGTAAAAACCGGTTCATCATACAATTGTACAATGTAACGGTAATAATCAGCGCTAAGATTTCCGTAAAAATGAATAAATTTAAAAGTCCACGGGACTTTAACTGCAGAATATACATGTGGATTTTGGCAATCCAAAAAACATAGAGTATTTGTTCCAAGGCAATATTGTTTTCCTTTATAATCCAGCACCCCGCTTCCATCCAGTGTATAAAGTAAAAGGAAGCTGGGAAGATAACTGCGTTGTATATGGAAATCCTGCTTGCATACAAATTTTCCAGCCCATTGTGCATAAAAATATAGTTGTTTTGCGGTTTCAGTTGCAACTCGCATATATTTTTCTTTTTCATAACAAGATTCGTGCAGGATGTTCAAAATATATACTCCTTAATAATCAAACAAAATGTCAATTAGGCAAAACAAATCGATATTGACACACCTCAGGGGATTACTTATAATATAACACAGATGAAACAAAAAATCAACGGTGTGGGAGTGTAGTTTATGGGTATATTTAAGAAGTATAGCGGAAATCCGGTCTTGGGTGGAGAGGATTTGGGAACGCTGTTTGACGCGTATGTATCAGTAGAGAACAAAATGTTAAGAATGGACTATTCTTATAGAAGTAAAAAGTCTTGCGCGGTAAGCTTTAGCGATGACGGGAAAAACTGGAGCCAGCCTGTGATCACTTTGGAGCCGAATCCGAAAAGCGGCTGGGAGAACGATATAAACCGGAACTGTGTTCTTCGTATAGACGGAGTCTATAAAATGTGGTATACCGGTCAGGCAAATGGTCATAGCTGGATAGGCTATGCAGAAAGTACAGACGGGTATCATTTTGAAAGAAAATCCAACACACCGGTTCTGTCTTTTGAGTACGGTTGGGAGGGCGATTCTGTTATGAATCCCTGCGTTTTATATGAAGACGGAACATATAAAATGTGGTATTCAGCAGGGGATACATATGAGCCTAATGTCATCGCCTATGCAGAAAGCAAAGACGGTGTTCATTGGACAAAATGGGAAAATAATCCGATTTTTATATGCAAGAAAGAAAATTATTTTGAACAGGATCGGATCGGCGGATGCAATATTATCAAAACGAACGATATGGGCTATTTAATGTTTTATATCGGATATGAAGATATTGATACGGCAAGGATATGCGTAGCGAGGTCTGGAAACGGGATAACAGATTGGGAGCGCTCCCCCTATAACCCGCTGGTCGAACCTTCTCATGGCGAGTGGGACGAAGACGCGTGCTATAAGCCCGCTGTGATATGGAATGATGCAGAAAAGAAGTGGATGTTGTGGTATAATGGCAGAAGACAACATGATGAGTATATTGGCTTGGCAGAGTGCTCGAAGCGTGATTTGTTCTGAGTTGGCAGTAAAGAGGAGAAAAGTCAATGTGTTTAGAACGGTATGTAACGGAATTTAATGTTGCAGATCATGAGTATTATCAAAATGATATTGATAATGCACATGCGTTGGAATGGCTGCAGAATGAAATTCCATTGCTGGAATGCCCTGATGAAGATATCGAACGAACGTATTATTTTCGATGGTGGGTTTATCGTAAGCATATAAAAAAGACCCCTGAGGGTTATATGGTGACAGAATTTCTTCCCGAAGTACCGTGGAGTGGGAAATATAATTTGATCAATGCTGCTGTCGGACATCATATTATGGAGGGGCGGTGGTTGAAGCATGCGGATAAATATTTGAAAGATTATATTTATTTTTTTCTGAATAACCAAGAAGAGGGAATGCGATACAGTTCATGGCTGCTCTGGGCAGCCAAAGAATTTCAAATGATTACAGGAAGTCTGCAAATCTCGGATTTTTTGAAAAAAGCAATTCCTTATTATTCAGCATGGGAAAAAGCACGGAAAACCGAGTGCGGTTTGTTCTGGTCGGTGGATGATAGGGATGCCATGGAGTTTTCGATCAGCGGCACTAGGAATGGTAAAATGCTAAAAGGCATCCGACCGACGCTTAATAGTTATATGTATGGCGATGCAATGGCGATCTATTTGCTATCGGAACAGTGCGGACAGGCATTAGATGAATTTCGCTCCAAGGCAGAGGATATTTGTCAAAAAATGTGGAAATTGCTTTGGAAAGATGACTTTTTCAGAGCATGGCATCCAGAGAATGGAATATTTTCCGATACAAATAACAGGAATCTTGAAAAAGCGCCGAGGGAATTGATTGGTTATATCCCATGGTATTTTGGAATGCCGAAACAGGGTCATGAAAGGGTTTTCTTGTATTTGGAGGATCCAAAAATTTTTAGTACGAAATTTGGGATCACGACCGCAGATCAAAGTCACCCTGAATTTTTATTTCACTCGGAGCATGAATGCCTATGGAATGGATACATATGGCCGTTTGCGACCGCACAGACTTTGACAGCGTTGATCCAGGCGGCAGAGGCGGATCGAAAAATCTATGGCGGGATATTCTGTCGGCTTCTGCGACAGTATGCGAAGCAACATAGCCTGACATTGCAAAACGGTAAAAAAATCATGTGGATCGATGAGGTCAGATCTCCTTATGAAGATGTATGGTTCAGCAGAGAAAAACTGAAAGAGTGTGGATGGCCTAAGGAAAAAGGTGGATATGAACGTGGCAAAGATTATAATCATTCCACATTTTGTGATCTGGTCATAACGGGATTGGCCGGTGTCCGAGTTAAAAATAATACAGTATTCTTCCGTCCTATGCTCCCTGAAACGTGGCAGTATTTTCGGTTGGATAATTTGAATGTCCTGGGAGATAGCTATCAAATTACATATGATAAAAATGGCGAAAAATACGGAAAGCGCGGATGGACGGTTCTTCGGAATGGTGTGGAGGTGTTTGATAGAGTGAATGCTGTGGAATGTGAATAAATGGCATTGTATGTATAATGGCGAAATTGTAAAGGTCAATGCGTCTCAATTACAGAGTATAAAAACAGGGATATCGTTTAGTGATTTGGATATAGTTTAGCGATTTTTTGTTTGTAGATTTTAATTATAATGTTATTTAAGCAGAAAAATAGATTATATTTAGGAGGATTTTAATTATGCCAATGATCGATAAACCATTAGACGAACTTAAGGCATATCAAGGAATTAATCCAAGACCGGATGATATGGAGGAATATTGGGATAGAGCACTTGCTGAAATGAACTCATTGGACCCACATGTTGAGATTACTGAAAATGAATTTCAAATTCCCAATGTGAAATGCTATGATATGTACTATACCGGAACTCGAGGAGGAAGAGTTTACGCAAAGCTCTTAAAGCCCGCTAAAATAAAAGGGAAAGCTCCTGCTCTTTTACATTTTCACGGATATTCAGCTTCTTCAAGGGATTGGAGTGAATATATGGGCTTTGCAAGCATTGGATTTGTTGTAGCTGCTATGGATTGTCGTGGACAGGGCGGAAAGTCTTCCGATAAAAATCCAGTGGAAGGCAATACATATTTTGGTCATATTATTCGCGGCTTGGATGATCCTGATCCTGACAATCTTTACTTTAGGCAGGTTTTCTTGGATACAGCCTTGCTTGCAAAGATCATAATGGGTATGGACGATGTCGATGAAAGCAAGGTCGCTGCCTATGGCGGCTCACAAGGCGGGGGGTTGACAGTTGCTTGTGCGTCCCTTGTGCCTGAGCTTAATATGGCAGCTCCGGAATATCCGTTTCTTTCAGATTATAAGCGTGTATGGGAAATGGATTTGGATAAGAATGCGTATCAGGAATTGCAGGATTACTTCCGCAGATTTGATCCACGGCACGAGAGGGAGAATGAAATATTTACAAAGCTCGGGTATATTGATCTGCAGCATCTTGCTCACAGAATTAAAGCAAAGGTCATGTTTGGAACAGGTTTGATGGATATAGTTTGTCCTCCGTCAACGCAATTTGCCATTTATAATAAAATCACCTCGGAAAAGAGTATGCTTATATATCCTGATTTCGGTCACGAATATTTACCGGGATTTATGGATAAACGAGTAGAAATGTTTAAAAAATTATTGTGATAAAGTTGCGCGCCAAAATTACATCATTTTACTTGATTATTGATGCGTTTATATGTGCGGCTAATCAACTTATATAGTTGTTCAAGACATAAAAATAGCAGGTGAACAGTTATGTTCACCTGCTATTTTTGGTGTACTCAACAGGAATTTCCTCTTGCGCGCGGCGCACGGTTGACAGCCTGATCCGGGGGCTTTCAAGTCGTCGGTGGAAACCTCCGATCTTCGAACTTTCAGTTGCTTGCCTCTCATCAACTCCTGTATTTCCGTATAAAAACAATAGCACAGACACAAGTCTGTGCTATGTTTTTGTAATGAGGGACTAAAAAAGATGCTATGCTCTTTTGGCTATTTGACTTGAACCAACACATTTTTATACATTTATATGTTTCAATTTATTTTTAATTAAATATAACATATTATTTGCAAACGTAACAAGAGATTCGTCTGTTTCAATCATTTCGAGATTGGTTGTATAACAATTTATCGCCTCTGAAATAGTTGACTGGTATTCGAAGGGTAAATGAGCCTTTGCCCATTTACCACCTTCTTTCTTTGATAGGTATAAGCCATCGGTCAAAAAAGCTAAAACTCTACATAAATTAAGAACTATGTACACGGGCTGATCTATAATATCTTCTGTTGCATTTTCAATATCGTAAAAAATACTGTCAATATAATCGCACAGTGGAACATCAGAAAAAACACTATCAATCTTCTCTCCGTATAATACTATTCCATACTTGTTTATCATGGTAAAATGAGCAGCAAGGTCTTTATCCATTCCTTTCATTTTTTTAATGTATTCAGTTGGATTGTCCAAATACCATTGCAAATGCATGGGAGAAAAATGCAGTTCAAACGGTGTTGGGTATTTAAAAGAGGTGCAATATTCTTTTTTTACCACACTGATTTCTAAGCCTTTTGCTGGTGCTTTTTGATTTAGATTAACGATTTCTTTCATAAGAAGCATCTTTTGGAAATCCGAGATATCATTTGAGATAACGACAATTAAGTCAATATCACTTTTCTCCGGATTAAAGCAGTCCATTGCTAATGAACCATGCAAATAAATTCCTGTTAGTTGCTCCTTGAGTATTGTTTTTGTGAAAGCAACAAATTTATTGATTATAGTTTGGTATAGCATTATTCACTCTCCAATTCGTAGTTTAGAAAATCTTGTGTCTTGTGGCAATATCAAGAGTATTCATAGCTTTCATCTCAGAAAAAAATCAAGTCCCGATCCTTGTACATTTATCATAATACGAAACTATCGGTAAAATTAATGGAAATGAAATCAACATATTCTCCGTTTTAAAAAATGTATAAGGAATTATCTCAAGTTGTCTGTTTTTATATATTCACTTTTAAATAACATCAAACTAAAATTGATATATGGATCCGCCTGTTGTTGTGATGATCGAAATAAAAGCGACAAGTTTTAACTTGTCGCTTTTCCTGGTGCCGATGACAGGATTTGAACCTGCACGCCTGAGCAGTAGATTCTAAGTCTACCTTGTCTGCCAGTTCCAACACATCGGCGTCTTTAAGAGCGCGTATCATTGTGCGCTGTCGGATCGACGTCATCCATTATAGCACATTTTTTTCTTTATGTAAAGCGGATTTTATTGAATGTGTCACAGCTGCGGATATCTTTTCGTTATTTAAACGCGGTCAGATGGGGAAGAAGATCTTATTTTGGTACAAATCTGTGCGTTTTTTCTGTTTACTATTTACATCATTGCGTTTTTGTTGTAAAATATAAACGATTTTTCAGTATTTTGAAAATTTATAAAAAAAGGAGACAGATATGGATTTCAGTGTAAATCATCCGCTGATCTTTATAATGACAGCGGTGGTCCTTCTTGTCGTTGCCGCGCAGTCGGTTTTTTTCCTGGTCAAGGCATACCGCAGAGGAGTTGAGATAGGTATGGAAAAAAGTGTGCTGAACGCAACGATAAAGCGTTCCGCACTCTTTACGATAGCTCCGGCTGTCGCAATATTTATAGGTTTGGTCTCTCTTGTGAAAATGCTCGGAGTTGCTTTCCCGTGGCTCAGGCTGTCTGTTATAGGAGCCGTTACATACGAACTTCCTGCAGCAGAGACTGCCGTTTCGGCTATGAATCTGCCATCGCTTACCGCGGAGACTATGACCGCACAGCAATTTGTCACTATTGCTTTCGTTATGACGTTCGGTATCTCGCTCAGCCTGATACTCGCTCCTATAACCTGTAAAAGAATAACCGGCGGAATGTTGAAAATAAAGAAAAAGGACGAGAGATGGATGGATCTTTTCATGGCGTCCATGTTTGTCGGGATGCTCGCCGCTTTCCTCGGCTATATAGTCTGCGATCTCGGGTTCGTTCAGACCGACGCAGGCATAGAGTTCCATTATCAGCTCGAATACTGGATACCGGTATTTGTAATGTTTATTTCAGCAGCGATAATGTGTATTTGCGGCATACTCCTTAAAAAACTCAACTGGAAATGGCTCAACGATTACGCGCTCCCGCTTTCTATGGTAGGAGCTATGGCGCTTGCTATACCGATATCGATCCTCATATCCTGAGTTAATATAAGAAAGGTGTTGAAATCATGGACAGTCAGACATATATAAACAAAGTACATAAATGGGGCAGGATATGGGCGGTAATAACCAGTACATGTATACTCGCGTATCCTTTTATACTTGCAATAGTATTCGGCGCATGGCCGAAAGCGTCTACGACTCTTTATGCGCTCGGAAGCGTGGCGATAACATTCTGGACCGTGGGATTCATAGAGGTACTAACATATACTCCTATGCTCGGAGTCGGCGGGACATATCTCGGATTCGTCACCGGAAATCTTTCAAGCCTCAAGGTGCCGTGCGCTCTTGACAGCATGGATAAGGCCGGAGTAAAGGCGGACAGCGAGGAAGGGGAGGTAATATCTACGATCTCCATCGCGACCTCGTCGATAGTTACCATGGCAGTCATAGCAATAGGAGTAGCTTTTCTCTCGCTTATATACGACTTTCTTCAGAGCGAGGCGCTGGCGCCCGCGTTTGACAATGTTCTTCCTGCGCTGTTCGGCGCGCTCGGCGTAGTTTATTTGTCAAGGTATTTTAAAATAGCTATACTTCCTATATGCGTCATGCTTGTTCTCTTCATATTTGTGCCTTATCTCAACTCCGGTATGGTAGGTATAATGATACCGGTAAGCATGATAATAACTCTGGTATACTCCAGGATCCTTTATAAAAAGAATAAGATATAAGGGGGAGCTTTATGTATATAGCTTTGGGCATAGCGGCGGTAGTGATCGTATTTATTGCGGTACTGTTGATACGCGCTGCGCTTTTCAGACCGGCTTCATCTGTAACGGAGCCGGGTGGGAATATCTCTTTTGACAATGAAAGGTTCAGAAAAACGCTCTCTGAAATGATAAAGTGCAGGACTGTATCATCGTCTGATAAATCGCAGGAGGATGAGTCGGAATTTATAAAATTCAAAGATCTTCTGCCGAAACTTTTTCCCTCAGTTTTTGAAAAATGTACTGTTGAATACCCCTCCGATCGCAGTATCCTCATAAGATGGGCCGGGAAACGGAGCGAGTCGCCGACAGTGCTCATGGCTCACTACGACGTCGTCAGCGTCGTCTCTGAGGGTTGGGACAAAGACGCATTTTCCGGTGAGGTCGAAAACGGCTTTCTCTGGGGGCGCGGTACGCTGGACACAAAAGGTACGCTCAACGGCATACTCGGCGCCGCCGAGACTCTGATCTCGGATGGATTCATACCGGAGACGGATATGTATTTTGCTTTCGCCGGTGACGAGGAAATCAACGGATACGGTGCATCTGCGATAGTCGATCTGTTTAAAACGCGCGGAATAGTCCCCGGAATGGTGCTCGACGAGGGCGGAGCAGTGGTAGAGAATGTGTTCCCGGGCGTAAAAAAGCCCTGCGCACTTATAGGTATCGCGGAAAAGGGGATGCTGAATCTTGAGTTTTCTTACAGCGGTAACGGCGGACACGCCTCTGCACCTCCTCCCCATACACCGGTCGGTAAACTTTCGGCCGCATGCGTTAAGGTGGAGGGGCATCCGTTCAAGGCGTCGCTTTCCGTACCTGCCGCGAAAATGTTCGATACTCTAGGAAGGCACTCCGGATTTGCATTCAAAATACTCTTTGCAAATATAAAGCTGTTTATGCCTCTTTTGTCAATGATAACAAAAAAGAGCGGTGGAGAGCTCAATGCGCTTTTGAGAACTACAGTTGCGTTTACGCAAATGGAGGGATCAAAGGGCATGAACGTTATACCTCCGCATGCCAGCATGGTGGCCAATCTGAGACTTGCTCCGGGTACAACTATGGATGACGCCAGATCTTATATAGAAAAGACCGTGTCCGACGGAGATATAAAACTTCGCGTCATCGGAGGTATGGATCCTTCGGCAGTATCCCGTACCGACGGAGACGGATGGGACAGGCTCGAAAATGTTATATCCGAGACCTGGCCGGGCTCTTTGGTATCTCCGTATCTTATGGTAGCTTGCTCGGACAGCCGCCATTGGGGCAGGATATCCGATAGGGTGTACCGTTTTTCCGCTATGGCTCTCTCAAAGGAGGAGCGCGGTTATATCCATGGCAACAATGAGAGAATTCCTCTTGAAACGCTTGACCGCACCGTTGAATTTTATATACGGCTCATGAAAAAGAGCTGATTTAAAAGGCGTAAGAGCGCCGCTTGTGCCCCTCCGTCCCGCATAGGACGGAGGGGCATTTTAAATTGTTAATTATTTTTTATAAAGTCAACTTCGTTTGCCTTCACTTTTTTTGCTTTTTTACTAAAGATTTCCGGCTTGAAATATATATACGGCATTTTTATTGATTTTACATTCCGGGTATAGTATAATATATACAAGTTACGCTTACTGTCGAGTTTTGTCATCAGAGTTCACTTCGAAAGGAAATATGATGAAACGTATAATTGCGCTTGTTCTGGCGGCCGCGGTGATCGTCACTGTTGTCGTTGTGGTGTTTACATGTAAAAAAGATGAAGATCTCGGCGAGTACGACGATCCGAACTATGTGCTTGATGAATATACGGGCGACTATCCCCAGGAGGGTGATTTTGCATACAGAGTACTCGATGACGGAAATGTTGAGATAGTTAAATATTTCGGCAGAGAGGACAATCTGACGATACCTACAACTATCGCGGGAAAGAATGTGGTCTCGATAGGAGAGCAGGCTTTTGCAGAGTGTAATTCTCTCGACTCCGTGACTTTCCCGGCAGGGATATCCACTCTGGGAAACGGCGCTTTTTATTCTTGCAGAAATATTATTTACGTTAATTTTATAGGCGATCTCAAAGAGATAGGAGACTATGCATTTTACGGATGTGATGCGATATCCGGGATAAATATCCCGTCGTCTGTTAAGAAGATAGGCGCATTCGCATTCTCCGGATGCGACAATATGCAGACCCTCAATTTTGCTGAGGGGCTTGAAGAGATGGGGTCCTATGCGTTCGAGGGATGCACGGCCATTACCGGGGTCAAACTTCCGGAGACGCTGAAGCGAATCCCGAACGGCGCTTTCATGCAGTGCACGGCGCTGTCCGCGGTCGACTTTGGGAACGGCCTGGAGGAAATAGGGGATTTTGCGTTCAGCGAATGCCCGCTCGAGCAGTTGAATTTCGGCTCGGCGCTTCGCACGGTTTCCGAGTCCGCATTCCGCTACTGCAACTCTTTGACGAATATAACTGTATCTGAAGAAAACCAATGCCTCTATTCGTACAACGACGGACTTATAGACAAGGTAAACAAGAGCTTTTTGTTGTTCCCGATATCTTCATCCGCTACTGAATATTCAGTGCCGGACGGAGTTGAATCAATAGCTCCGTATGCATTTTCAAATAACGTCACGATCCAGAAGATCACTCTGCCGGAATCTTTGAAGACGATAGGGAATTACGCATTCTATTTCTGTGACGAGCTCTTTTCGCTCAATATACCGGACGGGGTAACAGACATAGGAGGGCTCGCTTTTTCAAATACCAAATTCTATTCTGATCTCCCGGAAGGGTTCAGCATAGTCGGAGATGGGGTTCTCATCCGTTTCCGCACTCCGGCGGGTCAGGATGATATAACGGTCCAGGTCCCATCGGGCGTCAAGGTGGTGTCTTCCGCTTTTGCATTCAATGCAAATATAGTCAAGATCATACTTCCGGATAGTGTTGAAAAGCTCAGCGATTATGCTTTTTATACATGCACATTCCTCGAAGAAATAGAGTTCGGCAGCGGTATCAAAACGATAGGGAACAATGCTTTTGACACTTGCGGCATGCTTTACGATGTCTCTATACCCGATACCGTAACTGAATTGGGTTCATACGCTTTTGTCAACTGCGACGGACTCAGATCTGTAAGCTTGCCGGGCAGCATCGGAATTGTCAGGGACCGTATGTTCTACGATTGCCTGTCTCTTGAGAATGTCGTTCTGGGCGACGGGATAACTGAGATAGATGATTACGCTTTTGCTTATACCGAGCGTCTTAAGACCCTTAATGTGCCTGGAAGCGTTACGAAGTTCGGCGAGAGCGTGTTTTATGAGGCCGGACTGTCTTCATTTACAATACCGGATACGGTCACGTCGGTCGGAGTGGGTATGTTCTTTAACTGCCTTTCTCTGGAAACGCTCACGATAGGTAGCGGACTTTCCTCAGTTCCCAGCGGTATTTGCAACGGCTGTTCCTCTCTTAAGAGCGTTGTCATAAAAGGGGCTCCGTCTGCGATCGAGGAGGACGCTTTCGCAGTTTGTGAGTCTCTTACGGAAATAAATATACCAGACAGCGTCAAGACTATTGATCCGTATGCCTTTTACGGCTGTGCCGCACTCACGGCTCTCAGGCTGCCGTCAGAACTTGAGTCTATCGGCGAGTATGCTTTTTATACCTGTGAGGCAATGGTCGACCTTTCCATACCGGCATCCGTCAAAGAGGTCGGAGATTATGCATTCTATCGTTGTCTTGTCCTCAAGTCTCAGGATTTTTCACACCTTGAAAAGATAGGCGATTATGCGTTCTCGTATTGTTATGCTCTTGATAAAGTAACAACTTCTCCGGATCTCAGAGAAATAGGAGTGGGGGCGTTTGCCGTATGCAACGGCATTGAGGAGCTGGATCTCAAACTGGGTGTGAACCATATCGGCGACGAGGCGTTTTTGAACTGCATAAAGATAAAGAAGGTAATACTGCCTGCGTCCGTCACAGTTGTGGGTGAAAAAAGTTTTGCAGGATGCTCCCTTATTGAGGATCTTTATATGAGCCGAAATCTGCGTGAGATAGGGGATACGGCTTTCGCATACTGTTACGGGCTCGAGACTGTGGCATTGCCTGATTCTCTCGTTACTATCGGTGACAGCGCGTTTCAAGAATGCACGGGGCTTAAGGAGATCACATTCGGTGCCGGTCTCAAAAATATAGGCAGCTCCGCGTTCAAATATTGTCAGTCGCTCAGGCGCGTCTCCCTTCCTTCCGGGCTTGAATATATTCCGGCAGATATGTTCAGCGGATGTTCCGTACTCTCAAATGTGGAGATAACCGGAAATGTCACAACGATTTCATCCGGCGCATTTTATGAGTGCGAAAACCTTTCGGGAATAACAGTGCCTTCCACGCTTCTTTATGTAGGTGAGAATGCGTTCTACGGATGCGGATCACTTAAATATATTTACTACAACGGCACAGCTGATGAATTCAAGGCTATCAGCATAGAGAGCGGAAACGATCAGTTCTCATCAAGCAAGATAAAAGCAGGAAAATAATTCTATCAATAAACTAAAGCAAAATATTGAGGCTGCTAAGCATCCTCCCGGATAAAGAAAGGACAGATATGGAAAACGAAAATCAGGAAAAACAGATAACACTGTCATCGTTATTCACAGTGCTCAGAAATTCTATACTCTGGATACTGGCGATAACGGTCGTTATCGCGACTGCAAGCGGTCTGTATGCAAAATACGGCGTAGATACAGAGTATGTAGCGAAGATCGATTTTTGGATAGACAACTTCTCTAGCAATGTCTCATCCTCTCAGACAGCCGGTGCCGAGGATATAGCCAGCGGCTATATAACGCTCTCAAAAAGCGATATAACTTTTGACCGGATCAAAGAGATCGATCCCGGGATCATGGATATGTTCGGTGCATCCGAGCAAAAAGCGAAGATAAATATGATACGTGCAATAAGCGGAGAGACGTCCGGCAATACATTCAGCATTGAGGTAAGCACCAATTCTCCGGAAAAGACTTTTGCTCTTGCAAACGGGATACAGAAAGTCCTGCCGGGGATAATAAGAGAATATACATCTGTCGCTTCAGACAACGATAAATATATACAGGTGTATACATCCGTTGACAGCACTGATGATGTACGTGAAGAGGATGCCAGCGTTTTGAAATACGCGGTGATAGCTGCGTTTATAGCATTTGTCTTGTCTTACGCTGTATTTTTCATTATAAGCTATATCGACAATACTATATATTCAGAGGAGGATCTCAAAGACCGGGTAGGCGGACCGATAATCGGAGTAATACCGGAATGGAGCAATAATCTTGAGTTCAACCCGTCAAGGAAACTTATAAATCTTATAAAGAGAAAGAAGATACGCAGAAACGCTTATATAGATAAATATGGTGTAAAGGTGTCTACCAGAAACTACAATAATAAGCTGATATCCGCAGGCGCGCCTTTTGCTATAACTGAATCATTTAATATACTGCGGACCAATCTCTTGTATTCTGCCGTAAACGGGACTCCGGTATATGGAATAACAAGTGCTATCTCCGGCGCCGGAAAGAGCATTCTTATATGTAATCTCGCTATTTCTTATGCAAATCTCGGGAAAAAGGTATTGCTGATAGAAGGAGATATGAGATGCTCTACATTCCGTTACATTTTTGAAGAAAATATAGAATTTGGTTTAAGTGAGCTTTTGGCGGGCATTGTGGAAGACAGTCATTCTCTGATGAATAGCTTCGGACATGAAAATCTCAGTGTCATAACCAGCGGACATATTCCTCCGAATCCATCTGAACTTCTCTCTTCCGAAAAAATGAAAATGTTTATAGATAAGTGGAAAGAGGAGTTCGATGTGATCCTGTTCGATCTGCCTCCGGTATGCGAGGTAGCGGATTCCTGCGTTATGTCTAAATTCATGACCGGATATATTTTTACGGTAAGAGCGGGGTATTGCGATTACAAGACCGTAAAGAGCGCTATCGATATACTCGGTGGCGTAAATGCACATATAACCGGATTCGTTCTCAACGATGTTCCTCTCAAGGGCAGTGGGTATCTTTATCACAAAAATTATATGAACAATATCCGCGAAGAAGAGACGGGTAAATAACGAAAAACAAAGATCAACAGTTCTTAAAATCTTCGCGAGGTTTTGGGAAAGGCTGTCATATGTTGATAACTGACTTCCATTCACATATATTGCCAGGTGTAGATCATGGCTCAGATTCTGTCGAAACATCCGTCAAGCAGCTTTCATTGATGCATAGTTTCGGTACGGAAGTCGCGGTCGCTACTTCTCACTATTATCCCACGGAGAGTATAAGTGTTTCAGAGTATATAAGATTGAGGGATGCAGCGGCTGGAAAATTGCTTGACGCTGTTGCAGATAAAAATCGGCCGCGCATCATACTTGCATCTGAGGTACTCGTGTGTCCCGGACTTGAAAATTTGCCCGATCTTGAAAAACTGCTGATTTCCGGCACTGATTATATGTTGCTTGAACTTCCTGATGTATCGTGGAACGGAATGATCTTTCAAACCCTAAAAGCGTTGGGTAAAATGGGGATACGAGTGATATTTGCTCATATAGACAGATATCCGCCGGAACTTGTAAAGGATATCCTTATAATAACTAAATTTAAAGCGCAGCTTAATCCCGGCGCATTTTCAAGTAGATCTGTTCACAGGAGATATTCGGGTTACATAGATGACGGTACCGTTGTTGCTTTGGGCAGCGATCTTCATATGGCAAAGAAGGGAAGTTACAAAAAATTCGCATCTATATCCGCTAAATACAGAGATGATTTTGAATGCGTTATGAGACGAACCGAGAAAATAATAGCCGGCGCCAATATGCTGTGAATAAGATCATGCGGCTATAAAAATTCAGGTTATGTAAAGTGAGGATATTTATATGTCTGAGTTCAGTTTTAAAGGAAACGATTTTTATCTTGACGGAGAAAAATTTGTAGTAATATCCGGTGCGATGCACTATTTCAGGATACCGAAAGAGTATTGGCACGACAGGCTCTTAAAACTGAAGGAATGCGGATTCAATACCGTAGAGACGTATGTTTGCTGGAATCTGCATGAGCCGGTCATGGACGGAGAATTCTGCTTTGATGGTATGCTCGATATAGTATCTTACATAGAGACCGCAAAAGCTTTAGGACTTTACGTTATACTCAGACCGGGCCCATTTATCTGTGCGGAATGGGAATTCGGCGGATTTCCCGGCTGGCTCAGAAATGTCCCGGGTATACAGCTTCGCTGTTTTAATGCACCGTATCTTGGCCGTGTAAAAAGATATCTGACAGAGCTGTTCTCCCGCGTCTCACCTTACTTTATCGGCAACGGCGGAAATATAATCATGGTCCAGCTCGAGAACGAGTACGGATCATACGGTGACGACAAGGAGTATCTTAACGCGCTCCTTGACATGTATAAAGAGCTCGGCGTGAACGCGTTGATATACACTGCAGACGGCACAAACACGTTTATGCTCGGAGGAGGGACCGTCGAAGGTGTTCCTGCTGTGGCGAATTTCGGCTCCAGAGTACATCAGAATTTTGAAAATCTCCGAGCCTTTCGCCCGGGGCAGCCGACGATGTGCGGAGAATTCTGGGTCGGCTGGTTCGATCATTGGTATGAGCAGCATCATGTCCGCGGGGCGGAGGAAGTAGCATCTCTGTTCCGTGAAATGATGGATGAGGGCGCGTCCGTCAATTTCTATATGTTTCACGGCGGTACCAACTTCGGCTTTACCAACGGCGCTAACTGCGACGCTAAATATCAGCCGACCGTCACAAGTTACGATTATTGTTCTCCTCTTTCTGAGGCAGGGGACAGGACGGATACGTATTATGCCGTGCGCGACCTGATAAATAAATATCATGGCCCGGTGCCTCCTCTTACTGCTAAAGAAAGCAAAAAAGCGGCGTATGGCAAATTAAAAATAAGCGAGTGGGCCAGGCTTTCCGATAATCTCGATGAACTGGGATATAAAAAGAGCGCGGCTGTTCCTCTTCTGATGGAGGAAATGGGTCAGAACTTCGGGTATATTTTGTACACTACATATCTTAAAGCGCCCACAGAATCGCTTCCGATCATAGTATCTGAAGTACACGATCGTGCGATCGTCTATATAGACGGAGTGCGTTCCGGAGTCATTGAACGGGCAACAGGCCGCAGAGACGAAATGAGTATTTCTCTTGATAAGGGACAGGAAAAGCGAATAGATATCCTGCTCGAAAATCAAGGGAGAATAAATTTCGGGCCCGAGATACCGAACGATTTCAAGGGGATAAAAGGGGTCAGGATCGGACAGAGATATCACTACGGCTGGGACACACACTCGCTTCCTATGGACGATATTTCAAAGGTCAGATATTCAGAATACAGGGGAGAGACAGAGAGCGGACCGGTATTTTTGAAATTTATTTTGGATATAGACGGCGATCCTGCAGATACCTTTATAGATCCTACCGATTTCGGAAAAGGATTTATTACGGTGAACGGCGTCAATATCGGCAGATATTTCAATGAGGCGGGCCCTCAGAAAACGCTTTATATACCGGCGCCGTTTCTTAAGAACGGCAGAAATGAGATAGTCTTGTTTGAGACTGAGGGAGTTTCCGGCGGCTTTATAGAGCTTAAAGACGTACCTGTTCTCGGTTAAAAAAAACTCCGCGCACCATTTGGTGCGCGGAGTTTTTTTCATTGTAACTGTGTTGATGCGCCTGAATTTCAATGTTTTTTGGTTTTAACTTCCTCGGTTATCTTGGAGATAAAGTCTTCAAGCTTAAAGACTCCGCCGTCTCCCTCTGTCCTTGCACGTGCGGTAACTGTACCGGCGGACTGCTCATCCGCTCCTACAACCAGCATGTACGGAACTTTGTCAAGCTGCCATTCTCTTATGCGATATCCCAGTTTTTCGTTCCTGTCGTCGAGCTCTGCGCGTATTCCGGCTGCCTTGAGTGCATCCGTTACCTTGGATGCATATCCGGCAAATTCTCCTACAACGGGGATCACCGCGACCTGGGTCGGGGCAAGCCAAACGGGAAGTGCTCCGGCATATTTTTCAAGGAGAAGAGCAAGTGTGCGTTCATAACAGCCCATGGAGGTTCTGTGGATTATATAAGGCGTCTTCATGGTATTGTCACTGTCGGTATATTCCATGCCGAATTTCTTTGCAAGCAGCATATCTATCTGTAGTGTGATGAGCGTGTCCTCTTTTCCGAAGACATTTTTGATCTGGATGTCAAGCTTCGGACCGTAGAAGGCCGCCTCATCAATACCGACTTTATAATCCACTTTGTTTTCTATAAGGAGTTTTTCCATCGCGTTTTGAGCCTCTTCCCATTGCTCCGGTGTACCCTCATACTTGTCAGTGCGGGAGGGGTCCCATTTAGAGAAGCGGTAAGTACAGTTCTCTTCGAGCCCTATGGTTCGGAGCATATAGCGCGCAAGGTCAAGGCACCCCTTGAATTCCTCAGCGAGCTGCTCGGGGCGAAGGATTATATGACCCTCGGATATCGTGAACTGGCGAACGCGGATGAGACCGTGCATCTCCCCCGAGTCCTCGTTCCTGAACAGGGTAGAGGTCTCCGCAAGACGCATAGGAAGCTCGCGGTAAGAGCGCTTTTTATTGAGGAATACCTGGTACTGGAACGGGCAGGTCATCGGACGGAGAGCAAAGCATTCCTTGCTCTCGTCGTGCGGGTCGCCTATAACGAACATTCCGTCAAGGTAATGATCCCAGTGCCCGGAAATTTTATAGAGATCCCTCTTTGCAATGAGAGGTGTTTTTGTAAGCAGATAGCCGCGCTTCTGCTCCTCATCCTCGACAAATCTCTGAAGGAGCTGTATAACGCGCGCGCCCTTCGGCATGAGTATCGGGAGACCCTGACCTATCTCATCGACAGTAGTGAAATAACCGAGCTCGCGGCCTATCTTGTTATGGTCGCGTTTCAGCGCTTCTCTCTGCTCCTCCTGGTATGCGTTGAGCTGTTCCTTGCTGGGGAAAGCTATTCCGTAAACTCTCTGGAGCATCTTGTTGTTTTGATCACCTTTATAATAAGCGCCTGTGCACTGAGTCAGGGCAAACGCCTTTACGGCTCCGGTAGAGAAAAGGTGCGGACCGGCGCAGAGATCTATATATTCGCCCTGGCGGTACAGAGAGATGCATTCACCGTCAGGTATCTCGTTTATACGCTCTACCTTGTAGGGCTCATCAAGCTTTTTAAAGATCTCAAGTGCCTCTTCGCGGCTCATTACGATCCTCTCTATCCTGAGGTTTTCCTTGACGATCTTCTTCATTTCAGCTTCGATGTTCCGCATGATCTCATTTGTTATCGGCACTTCGGAGTCAAAATCCTGGAAAAATCCATTGTCCGTTGCGGGGCCGATTGTCTGTTTTGTGGAAGGGTACAGCCTCTTGACCGCCTGCGCCATGATATGAGCGGCGGTGTGACGGAATATTCTTTTTCCTTCTTCGTCTTCAAAAGTAAGCAACTTTACCTCGGAATCTTCCGACAATACGGTCGACAGCTCTGTCGGTACCCCATTTACCTCAGCGGCAAGGACGTCGCGGTGCATTATGCCGGCGGCGGAGGCGGCGTCATATACCGATACCGGAGCCTCTGACAAAAATTCTTCTCCTGATGAAAATCTGATCTTCATTTGAAAACTCCTTTCCGTTTATTGTGTGATCGCGGCTATGCCTGCAGCGCGTGAAAAACAAAAAGTCCCCACCCGAAAGGCCATGTAAGGCATTCGGGGTGAGGACTGAAGTCCCGCACGGTTCCACCCGAGCGTTTAACTCATTTCTGTTAAGTTGAATATACGCAGATGGTACCCTCAGAAAACTGCAGCATCCATCACAGCACCGGATGCTCTCTGTGTGCAGTTTGTTCCGCGGACATGTTCTGCGCGTTGCTTTTAGCCGCTTATATTTCTTCGGTCAAAATAGTAACACATTATATTCGTTTTGTCAATGGTTTTTTGAAAATTTGAGCAAATAATAATGGAAAACATGTTGTGATTCAAATCAAAGTTTTCAGCCGTACGCGTTTCAATTCTTCAATTGACTTTTCCTTTAAATCATGCTATAATTATAAGAAGATATTTGTCTTTTTCTAATTGTTTTTCGGAGACGCTGATGGATTTTGTAAATGACGAAAATATAAACAGGTATGCGGACTTTGTAAAAAGCCTGAATGGCGGCGGTGGAAAGTTCTATATAATGACTTTCGGATGTCAGCAGAATGAGGCTGACAGCGAAAAGCTTGCCGGGCTCGCGCTTTTGATGGGATATTCCGCCGCTGACAATCCGGAGGATGCAGACCTGATACTTGTAAATACATGCGCTATAAGAGAGCATGCAGAGCTGAAAGCGCTGTCGAAGATAGGCGGTTTCAAAAAGCTCAAAAAATCGAATCCCGAGCTGATAGTCGGGGTCTGCGGATGCATGGCAAATGAAAGCCATGTGGTAGAAAAGCTGAAAAACTCATATCCTTATGTCTCATTCACGCTTGCTCCCGGGGATATCCATCGTCTCCCGGAGATCGTCGCGGGGATACTCTCCGGCGGAAAGAGAAGATTTGAAACGGAAAGTGATGTGCATCCCGGGATCATCGAGGGACTCCCGGTGATGAGAAAGGAACGGCACCGGGCATGGGTGAGCATCATGTATGGATGCAACAATTTTTGCTCATACTGCATAGTTCCGTATGTCCGCGGAAGGGAGCGTTCCCGCAGGAGCGAGGATATAATCAGAGAATGCAGGGATCTTGTCCAAGACGGTTGCCGCGATATAACGCTGCTTGGTCAGAATGTCAATTCATATTCATCCGATATAAGTTTTGCAGAACTCCTTTTGGGGATAGCTAAGATAGACGGAGATTTCAGAATAAGATTTATGACCAGCCATCCCAAGGATGTGCCGGACGAACTTATAGATGTTATAGGCGCGGAGGAAAAAATAGCTCCTCACTTTCATCTCCCTCTCCAGTCCGGTAGTGACAGAGTGCTCTCCCTGATGAACAGGCGTTCTACGATGGAGCGATATTCAGGTATCCTCGAAAAGCTCCGCCGCTCAAGACCCGGCATCGCGGTGACGAGCGATATAATAGTCGGTTTCCCGACAGAGAGCGAGGAGGACTTTGACGCTACACTGCGCGCGTTATCCGAGCTCAGATTTGATATGATATACTCTTTTATATATTCGCCGCGAAAAGGTACGCCGGCTGCGGTCATGGACGGGCAGGTGCCTTATCCCGTTAAAAAGGAAAGGATGTCTCGCCTGCTGGAGCTCCAGGGGGCAATATCGCTTGAGAAAAACAAACTGTTTGAGGGCAGAAAAGATCCTGTGCTTGTCGACTCCTTCGAAACCAGAGAAGGGGGAGGCATATGCTCGGGAAGAAATGCGTGGGGAAAGCTTGTCCATTTCGAGGGGACTTCGGAGATGATAGGAACGTCGAGGGACGTCAGGATAGACCGCGCAGGTCCGTTTGAGCTTTACGGAACGATAGTAAAATAAATAATTATCAAGAAAGGCGGGGCAATAATGCCCCGGTCACAGAGATGAAAATAATAGAACTTGCACACGCGTTAGGAGAGGAGATAGCCGCCAGCGCGGAGATCGAAAAGCTTAATTCAGCTAAGGCCGCGTTCGACGATGATGCGGCGCTTCAGGAGAAGATGCAGGAATACAATGCGCAAAGAGCACTCCTCGGCGGAGAATTTTCCAAGGATCCCGACAAGCAGGATCAGGTTGCTCTTGCAGATATAAAAGCAAGGATGGATGAGCTTTCATCCGAAATTGCCGGAAACGAGAGATATATAGCTTTTCTGAACGCGAAAAAAGCGCTCGACGAGCTTATGAACAAGGTGAATGAGGAGATAACATTCTGTATAACCGGAGAGCGTCCCTCCTCCTGTACCCATGATTGCTCTACTTGTTCCGGCTGCCATTGATAAAGACGGATAGGATGCTGTTTTCAGTGATGCAGAAATGATGATCAATAAATGCTTCGAGGGTAAAGATGGCTGAAGTAATTGAAAGGATAAGCGACCTTAAAACCGTTACGCCTATGATGCAGCAATATCTGGACGTTAAGCGGGATTATCAGGATTATGTACTTTTTTATCGTCTCGGTGATTTTTACGAGATGTTTTTTGAGGATGCGGTCAAGGTTTCCTCGGATATAGGGTTGACTCTTACCGGACGTGATTGCGGTGACGGGAAACGCGCGGCAATGTGCGGCGTACCTTTCCATAAGTCGGAGCAGTATATCGGCGAACTTGTAAGCCGCGGTTATAAGGTGGCGGTATGTGAGCAGGTGGAAGATCCGGCGCTTGCGGAGGGGCTTGTCAAACGCGAGGTGATACGGGTCGTCACTCCGGGTACGATAACAAATGATGAACTGTTGTCCGGAGGTAAAAACAATTATCTCTGCGCCGTTGCGATAGGTGCATGGGGATACGGTCTGGGGTTTGCGGACGTATCGACCGGCCAGATATCTGCGACTTATATAACCGGTGATAACCGGGACGCCAGGCTTTATAATGAGTTTTCTCTTTATTCTCCCAGCGAGACTATAATCAGTATGACGGCGGCAGACTGTCCGGAGCTCGTCTCATTTTTGTCAGAGAAAGCCGGCTCGATGGTGAACGATTCTTTCACCGGGCTTTTTGATTATCCTGCGGCGCTCTCGCTTATGAAAGAGACAATGAGGGGAGAGGCGGACAAAATCGGAGAGCCTGATATAATAAGAGCTGTCGGTGCGCTTCTCGGATATATAAAGGAGACTCAGAAGACATCTGTCACTTTTGCGAAAGAGCTTAACGTATATTCTGACGGACAGTATCTTGAGATAGACCAGAATACGCGCAGAAATCTCGAGCTTACCGAAAATATGCGAACGAAGGAAAAGCGCGGTTCGCTGCTTTGGGTGCTTGACAAGACAAGGACCGCTATGGGAGCCCGTCTCATGCGTTCAAGGATACTCAAACCTCTGATAAATCCCGTTATAATAATGAAACGCCAGAATTGCGTTGCGGATTTTTACGGAAATTTTATGGCGAGAGAGGATCTTGACGATGTGCTTTCCGGAATGCTCGATATAGAGAGGCTGACTGCCAAGACTGTGTACGGCAGCGCGAATGCAAAGGATCTCAGAGCGATATGCCAGAGCATATCTCTTTTGCCGCGCATAAAGGAAATAATAGCTCCGCTGAAGAGCAGCGGTATATCGGAGATATATGCCTCACTCGACACTCTTGAGGATATAGCCGCACTTATAGACAGTGCGATCGTTGAAGATCCGCCGTTTTCTGTCCGTGACGGCGGGATGATAAAGGACGGGTATAACGGAGATATAGATTATTACCGCGAAATACATTCCGGCGGCAGTAAAATAAAGGATTCGATAGAGGAAAACGAGAGAGAGAGGACCGGGATCAAGAACCTCAGAGTAGGATACAACAAAGTTTTCGGATATTATATAGAGGTGACTAAATCCTTTGCCGATCAGGTCCCTCAGGATTATATAAGAAAGCAGACGCTTACCAATTGCGAGAGATATATAACCCCGGAACTCAAGGATATGGAGACCACGGTGCTCGGTGCCGCAGATAAGTTATGTGCACTTGAGTATGAGATATTTACCGAGATCAGGCAGACGGTCGCGGATAATGCGGAACGCCTTAAGGCGGCCGCTACTCTGGTCGCTGAGCTCGACGTGTACTCTTCGCTCGCTAAAGTGGCAAGCAAAAATTCTTACATATGTCCCGAAATAGATACCGGCGGAGAAATAATAATAAAGGACGGCAGACATCCTGTTGTTGAGCAGTTTGTAAAGGACAGCTATTTTGTACCTAACGATACGGTGCTTGATACTGCGGATAATCGCATGATGCTGATAACAGGACCGAATATGGCCGGAAAATCTACATATATGCGTCAGGTGGCGATAATAGTTATAATGGCGCAGACGGGTTCTTTTGTTCCTGCGAAATCGGCGAGAATAGGCATAGTTGACAAGGTATTTACCAGAGTGGGCGCGTCTGACGACCTTGCAAGCGGGCAGTCTACTTTCATGCTCGAGATGAATGAGGTGGCCGGGATACTGAAAAACGCAACGCGCCGGTCCCTTATAATATACGATGAGGTGGGACGCGGAACATCGACCTATGACGGTATGGCGATAGCCCGCGCAGTTATAGAGTATACCAGCGGTAAAAAAATAGGCGCGAAGACAATGTTTGCGACCCATTATCATGAACTTACTTCTATGGAAGGAGAGTATGACGGGATCGTCAACTATAACATAGCCGCCAAGAAACGTAACGATTCTCTGATCTTCCTCAGGAAAATAGTCAGAGGAGCGGCTGATGACTCATATGGTATTGAAGTCGCAAAGCTGGCCGGGATCCCCGGTGAGGTAGTTTCCCGCGCAAAAGAGATACTTAAGAGCATAGAATCCGGCTCGGCATATCAGACGACCGGTGGTGTAAAGTCCGGAAATATCGATGTTTCGGACGATATACCGGATTTTTTGCAGGAGCTGGAAAACGGCAAGGAGAGGGAGGCCGCGGAAAAAATACGCTCGGCTGATATAAACACCATGACCCCGATAGAGGCGATGAATCTTGTGTTCACTCTTAAAAAATTGCTGGAAAGCTGATCTTTGGCTTTTATCGGTGTGATTCCGGAGTCCTTTTAAAATATAAAGAGGCGAGATCGTTAATATGGGAAAAATAAATGTTCTGGATTTTGAAATAGCAAATCTGATCGCCGCCGGAGAAGTGGTCGATCGTCCTGCCTCAGTTGTCAAGGAGTTGCTAGAGAATTCTATAGACAGCGGCGCAGACAGGATAACCGCGGAAATAAAAAACGGCGGAATATCATTGATAAGAGTCAGCGACAACGGATGCGGCATGAGCGCGGAGGATATGCCAGTCGCCATTAAGAGACATGCTACCAGCAAGATAAAGAGCAAGGAGGACCTTACCTCGATAATTACGCTCGGCTTCCGCGGAGAGGCGCTGGCAGCTATATCATCAGTGTCAAATATAACGATAATTTCAAAACCGGCGGACGCCCGTTCCGGGCATATTTTGACCGCTTCCGGAGGCAGTGTTACCGATATTTCGGAGGTGGGGGCGGCAGACGGTACGACTGTTGTCGTTGAAAATCTTTTCGGCAATGTGCCTGCGAGAAGAAAATTCCTAAAGAAGGACTCTACCGAGGCGATGGCGGTGAGCGCACTTGTGGAAAAGGTGGCGATGTCACACCCGGATATTTCTTTTGCGCTCATCATAGACGGAGAGGAGAAATTCAGGACACAGGGCGAGGGTAACCTTCTGCATACATTATACACAATCCTGGGCAGGGATTTCGCGTCAAAGCTGATCGAGGTTTCGGGAGATTCCGACGGGATAAAAGTAAGCGGTTATATAGGCAGAAGCGATAATGTCAGGGGAAACAGAAATTACCAAAATGTGTTTATAAACGGAAGGTTCGTAAAATCAAAGACTGTTACAGCCGCTCTGGAGCGCGCGTACACATCTTTTATAGCGCCTGAAAAATTCCCGGTATGCGCCATCTTTATAGAGATAAATCCCGCTTTTGTTGATGTGAACGTTCATCCGGCCAAGCTTGAGGTCACATTCTCGGATGAGCGCGCAGTTTTTGAATCTGTCTATCATACCGTAAGGACAGCGCTCGAGTCCGCAGCATACAGGCCCGAAGCTGAGATCTCGAAGGACTCTCGCCGCCAGCAGAACACATATTCTCAGCTAAAAGTCGGCTCATATGCAAATGTCGACGCATACAACCGCGTCAAAGACGGCGGAATGATGTATTTTTCTAATCCGGAGCCGCCTGCATACTCGGTCCACGGAGAAAAAAATAAAAATGTGCCTCCTTATATATCTGCTCCAACATCTCAACATTCAAATTTCGGAAAAACGCCCGGCAAAATACAGGGTCGCGAACGTCAATTGCTCGGACCGGAAGAATCCGTGATAACAATACGCGAGGCATTCGGTTCCATGAGCATGAAGAATATTCAGAACAGGGCTGATACGGAGGGAACAGAGACTGAAAAACTATCGCCTGTGCATGACGGAGATTACAGGATAGTCGGTGAGATATACAACTGCTATATAATAGCGGAGTACCGCGGCGAGGTGATGCTGATAGATAAACATGCGGCACATGAGCGGATAATATTTGAGCAGCTCAAAGAGAGCCGCGGCAAGGACGGCAGGATAGGTTCTCAGACGCTGATAGTCCCTCTTGAAATAACGCTCACAGGCGAGGAGATCGCAGCCGTAAAAGAGTATCGTGACGACTTTATCGCGGTAGGTTTTGATATTTTGCCGGAGATCGGAGACAAGACGGTCACGGTAACGGCAATACCGGACGCCACCGAGATATCTGACGCCAAAGATATATTCGTAAAAATGGCTGGCGAGCTTTCGGACGGTACAGGTAATCCGGAGCTGAACGACAGCATAAGACGCGAGAAAGCACTTTACCAGATCGCTTGTAAAGCGGCGGTAAAAGGCGGAAGGGTATATGACAGAAGCGTGATAGATTGGATAGTATCGCGCCTCATAGAATATCCGGAGATAATCGTATGTCCTCACGGCAGACCGGTAGCGGTAAAGCTGACCAAAAACGAACTTGACAAGCTTTTTGAGAGGATAAAATAAAGAAAAATGAAATATCCGGCATTTTGTAACTGCCGGAAAATAAGGATATCGGAGCAGATCGAGTAATGGCTGAATTTAAAATACTTAATACAGAGGGAAGAGCACGGCGCGGAAGATTCACCACGGTACACGGGGTGATAGAAACGCCTGTTTTCATGAACGTCGGCACATCGGCCGCTATAAAAGGCGGAGTTTCTACGGATGATCTCAGAGAGATAAATTGCCAGGTGGAGCTTTCAAATACCTATCATCTGCATATACGCCCCGGAGACGATCTCATATATCGTATGGGTGGACTGCATAAATTTTTCAACTGGGACAGACCCATACTTACAGATTCCGGAGGGTTTCAAGTTTTTTCGCTTGCAAAACTAAGGAAAATAACTGAAGAGGGCGTTCATTTCAACTCTCATATGGACGGCAAACGCATATTTATGGGGCCTGAGGAGAGTATGAGGATACAGTCGCATTTAGCCTCGACCATAGCTATGGCTTTTGATGAATGTGTGGAAAATCCATCTCCGTATAAATATGTGAAGGCATCGCACGAGCGCACGCTCAGATGGCTGAAGAGGTGCAAGGAGGAGATGTCGCGCCTTAATTCTCTCCCGGAAACTATCAATAAGGATCAGCTTCTGTTCGGTATAAATCAGGGCGGGACATACGATGATCTTCGTGTTGAAAATATGATAAGGGCAGCCGAAATGGATCTTGACGGATACGGCATAGGAGGACTTGCCGTCGGGGAAGAGGCAGACGTGATGTATCATATAATCGATGTCATAGAACCTTATATGCCTAAGATGAAGCCGAGGTATCTTATGGGAGTAGGTACTCCTCAGAATATAATCGAGGCAGTGTACCGAGGCGTTGATTTCTTTGATTGTGTTATGCCGAGCAGAAACGCAAGGCATGGAAATCTCTTCACCTGGCACGGAAAAATGAACTTGAACAATGAGAAGTACTTTGATGATCCGAGACCGATAGATGAGAACTGCGGCTGTCCTGCATGCAGGAGCTATTCAAGGAGCTATATACGTCATCTCTTCAAAGCCCGCGAGGCACTCGGAATGCGCCTTTGCGTTCTCCATAATCTGTATTTTTATAATGAACTTATGCAGAAGATAAGGGATGCTCTTGACGAGGGACGTTACGGCGAATTCTATAAAAAATATGTAGATCTTTTGGCGGAACGTTCCGAAAACTGATATTATGTCAAATTTCGGCCCGTAACATATATTAAAAACGGCAGACAAAATTGTCTGTCGTTTGTTTTTTTGCGCGACTATGTCAATGCGGATAAAAATTGTCCATTGTTGGCGGAAATAGATCCAGTATATTATCATTGATATATATTACTGATCAATTTTATTATTTTACATATGAAAATTTATAAAATCAGTAAATATATATCAATAAATAAGATAATAATATTGAATTTTTAGTGATTATCCATATTGACATATGTGCTACGGTTTGCTATAATTTCAAAGTCGGCTCAAATCGTTATTCCCGGTTTCACCGGCAGAGAAACTAATTTTCTGATTTACGGGGGAAAAAAGATTGAAGTATTTCGGTACTGACGGATTTCGCGGTAAAGCCGGCGTTTCGCTCACCGCTGAACATGCTTACAAAATAGGCAGATTTATCGGCTGGTATTTTTCTAAGCAGAGGAGCGATAACGCCAGAGTCGTTATAGGAAAGGATACTAGAAGATCGAGCTATATGCTTGAATATGCCATAGTAGCGGGACTGACTGCTTCCGGAGCGGATGCGTATCTGCTACATGTCACAACGACGCCCAGCGTTTCCTATGTGGCACAGCACGATGATTTCGACTGCGGGATAATGATATCTGCATCTCATAACCCTTTTTATGACAACGGTATCAAACTCATAAATTCTGACGGAGAAAAAGCGGATGACGGGCTCCTGTCTAAAATAGAGAGTTATCTTGACGGGAATTTTGACTGCGGCGGTGATGATCTTCCGCTGGCTACCGAGGATAAAATAGGCAAGGTGGTCGATTATTTTTCCGGCAGGAACAGATATATAGGTTATTTGATATCCATATCCACTTTTTCCTGCAAAGATATAAAGATAGGTCTTGACTGTGCGAACGGAAGTGCGTGGATGATAGCTAAAAGCGTGTTTGACGCGCTCGGAGCAAAAACCTATGTTATAAATGCCGAGCCGGACGGTACAAATATAAATAAGGACGCGGGTTCTACTCATATAGAGCGTCTTGCAGATTATGTCAAGCGTGAGCACCTTGATATAGGTTTTGCTTTTGATGGGGATGCCGACCGGTGTATAGCAGTAGATGAGCTGGGGCAAGTGGTAAACGGAGACCAGATAATGTATATACTTGCGTGCGAGATGAAACGACGCTCCGTACTTCCGAATAATACGGTGGTAACTACCGTTATGTCTAATATGGGCCTTTACCGTGCTCTTGATGAGGCGGGAATAGATCATGTGAGCACTCAGGTCGGAGACAGGTACGTATATGAAAATATGCGCGAGAACGGTCACGGCATCGGCGGGGAACAGTCGGGACATATAATAATGTCAAAATATTCGACTACCGGTGACGGTATATTGACTGCAATAAAACTCATGGAGGCAGTAATAGAGACAAAACTGCCTTTGAGCAAATTAGCCTCTCGCGTTAAAATGTATCCTCAGGTACTCAAAAATGTTCGCGTCGGCAATAAGTCAAAAGTTATGCTGAATGAAAAAGTGAAAAATAAACTGCTTGAGATACGCGGGGAGATAGGCAGTTCAGGCAGAATACTTCTGAGGGAGAGCGGTACTGAGCCGGTCATTCGTGTTATGGCAGAGGCGGAGAGCGAGGAGCTTTGCGATAAATATGTCGGTGAACTGGTATCTGTAATATTTGATGAGGGGCTTGCCCTGGAGGGACGCAGTGATAAATGAATTGAGTGCACGGGAGCTTTTTCCCGATATTGAAAGCAGAACTGTGGCGGCAGAGCTGATCCTTTCAGAAATCTATCCGTGGCAGGCGATACCGAAGATAAAGGAATATATAATGACGGTCATAGCATCGCTGCCCGCCGGAGAATATGAGGAGAGGGGCGATGGAGTGTATATCTCGAAAAAAGCGCACGTCGCCGCCAGCGCCTGCATCAAAGGGCCGACTGTTATAGGCGATGACAGCGAGATAAGGCACTGCGCCTTTATAAGAGGCGGGGCTATTATAGGCAAGGGCGTCGTTATAGGAAATTCCGTAGAAATAAAGAACAGTATAATTTTCGATATGGCTCAGATCCCGCATTTTAATTATGTAGGGGATTCGATAATCGGATATCGTGCGCATTTGGGCGCCGCCGCGCTTACCTCAAATGTAAAGAGCGACAAATCGCCGGTGTGCATACGTTGCTTTGGGGAAAGAATAGAGACCGGATTCAAAAAACTCGGTGCAATTCTGGGAAATATGGCCGAGATAGGGGCGGGCAGTGTATTGAATCCGGGAACTGTTATAGGCAGAGGAGCATCGGTATATCCGCTCAGCTCCGTAAGGGGTTACGTTCCGGCAGATTCAATATATAAGAACGCCGGAGAAATAGTGCCCAGATACTGATATTTCTAAAAAAAACGAATGCGGCAGAATTTTGTCTGCCGCATTCGTTTTTTTATTTCATCAGTTCAAACTCCTGAATATGCTGAGAACCCGCCGTCGATCGGAAGGATCACTCCCGTTATAAAGCTCGCCGCATCGTCGTTCAGCAGGAAGAGCAGGGCGCCGAGCAGTTCCTCCGCACGTCCGAAGCGTTTCATGGGCGTGCCGCGCAGTATTTTTTCGGTCCTTTCCGTAGGCGTACCGTCCTGTTTGAACAGCAACGTACGATTTTGATTGGAAACAAAGAAGCCGGGGGCAAGTGCGTTAACGCGTATGTTTGCGTTGGCAAAGTGCACTGCCAACCACTGCGTCAGATTGGAGACAGCCGCTTTGGCTGCGCTGTAAGCGGGTATCTTTGTAAGCGGTCTGTATGCGTTCATCGAGGAAATATTTATTATATTTCCGCCCTTTCCGCTTTCCGCCATATCTGCTGCAAATACCTGTGTCGTCAGAAATGCCGCAGTGACGTTCAGATCAAATACAAAGCGTATACCGTCTGGACTGATGTCGAAGAAATCCTGTACTGAGGGATCCTTGATCGTTTTTTTATCGAAATACTCGTTTGCGGTAGTTGCCTTCGGATTGTTGCCTCCGGCGCCGTTTATAAGTATATCACAGGGGCCGAATTCTTTGTCAACGATCGATTTTGCGCTTTCAAGGCTTGCGCGGTCCAGGCAGTTGGCGTGGACGGCAATTGCGGTCCCGCCGTTTTCCTTTATTTTGTCCGCTACTTTTTTTGCGGCATCGAGATTTATATCGAGAACAGCTACCCGAGCTCCGCATTTTGCAAGTTCCTCGGAGAAAGCGGCGCAAAGCACTCCGCCGCCACCGGTAACGACGGCTGTCTTGCCGCTCAGATCAGTATTAAAAGGGCAGTTCATATTAGTTTACTCCTTGTTTTCAGCAGTTTTTTTGATTGCTTCCCACATACCGTATATATACATGGCTCCGAGGGCGCGGTCATAGAGTCCATATCCAGGTCTTCCGTCTTCACCCCAAATATTTCTGCCGTGATCGGGACGTGTATATCCGTCGAATCCGTTGTCATACAGCGCTTTGAGTATCCCGTACATATCGAGGGATCCGAATTCGGTTGGGTGAGGTGACTCGTGAAAATTGCATCCGCCTCCGCAGTCATCGAACTTTATGTTCCTTGAATGCAGGAAATGTATCCTGCCGGCGGAGGCGTACTTTCCTGCCATTTTGACAAGATCATTACTGCGACCTGCACCGAGGGATCCTGTACAGAACGTGAGTCCGTTGTACTTAGACGGCACAGCGGCAAACAGCTTGTCAAGATCCTTTTCATTGCAGATTATTCTTGGCAGGCCGAAAAGGCCCCACGGCGGATCGTCCGGGTGTACTGCCATTTTGACATCGCACTCTTCGCATACCGGAATTATTTTTTCAAGAAAATATACCATATTTTCAAACAGCTTCTCTGCGCTTACATCGCGATATCTTTCAAGCAGTCCGGAGAGTTGTTCCTTGGTATAGCTCTCATCCCAACCGGGCAGGGAAAGTGAATTCTTTCTCGGATCAAGAGCGTCGACCGTAGCCTGACGGTATGCCAGGCAGTTTGATCCGTCGTCAGTTCTGAATTTGAGTTCCGATCTTACCCAGTCGAATACAGGCATAAAGTTATAACATATGACTTTGACCCCCGCCTTGCCGAGATTTCTTATCGTTCCTTTGTAATTTTCTATGAGTTTGTCGCGTTTGTTTGAGCCGAGCTTTATCTCTTCATGGACGGGCACGCTCTCGATAACTTCCATTTCAAGCCCTGCATCATTTACTGCTTTTTTTGTTTTAAGTATCGATGCCTCGTCCCACATTTCTCCGACAGGGATGGTGTAAAGCGCGGTGACGACACCGGTCATTCCGGGTATTTGTTTGATTTTTTCGAGGGTAACGGGATCATTTTTGCCGTACCAACGGAAAGTCATTTTCATTTTACATTCCTCAGTTTCTTATTTATTTGCTTTGTCGCTTGATCCGATCAGTGTATTTTTATTCTTTCGTCATGCGATCTGTAAGCCGCAAGCAAGACTCTGACGGCCTCCGCTGCGCTCTCGAGAGTGACAGGCATTTCCTCGCCTTTCGACAGCGCGTCGTAGAATGAGCGTATCAGAGTAATGTGAGAGTTTCCGTAACATTCCTTTACCAGAACGCGACGGTCTTCTTTCCCGAAATAATTCGCAACGTCAAGCGGATCTCCGTCAAGATATACTCTAGGTCCGATTATCCGTATCTCGTGCTCCTTGCAGATGAGCTGAAGTTCTATCTGTGTGTCCTTTACAGCCGCCGTGGTAGCATAAAACAGACCTTGCCGTCCGCCGTCAAATTCGATCATGGCCTCGCAGGTATCCTCTACCTCTATAACTCCTTTAAGGTGATGATTCGAGCAAGTTGCTGTTATATATTCCGGGCGACCCATGAAGCGAAGCAGGAGATCCAAGGTGTGTATCGCCTGATTTATCATGACGCCTCCACCCTCAGTGCTCCATTTCCCGCGCCATCCGCTCTGGGTGTAATAGGGGACATCTCTCTTCCATCTTACCGATCCGAAAGCCTGTATCGGAGGCCCGAATTCGGTCAGGAGCTTTTCAGCAAGCAGGGTAGAGGGGTTGAAACGGTTTTGAAAACATACGCACAGCTTTGCGGCGCTCTTTTTTTCGACAGAGAGCAGTTCGGAGAGCTGTTCCTCATTTGCCGCCGCCGGCTTTTCCAGAAAAACGTTTATTCCTCTTGAAAGAGCCTCCGCGGCCATTTTTGAGTGCAGATAATGCGGGGTGCATATATGTACGCAGTCGGGACGCTCCTTGTCGAGCATCTCTTCGTAGTTCTCGTATATACGACAGTTGATCCCGTGCTTGTTCATTGCAGCTTTTGCCTTTTCCGGCAGTATATCGCACAGAGCAGTGACCTTTGCATAATTTCCTTCACAGAGCGCAGTCAGATGCACATCCGCGACCGTCCCGCAGCCCACCAGAACTGAACGGTAAATTTTTTCACACATTTTTGAATATACCTCTTTCGGCGTTATGAGCTGAATTCATATAGGCGAGTATATCTCGTCAGACGTTCTGAGCCTCGACCTTTGAGTCCGCGCTGTCGGTTTTCTTTACTTTTGAAGACGCGATCTTTTCCTTGAGGAGCGCATAGAACTTGTCTCCGTCGATCGGAAGAGAGACCGTTTCGTTGAGCCAGGTCGACATATGCATGGCGTTTGCAAGCTCCACGCCGCAGATACCATCGGACGCCGGCGCGTATAGTTTTTCAAGGCCGAGGATGGCGTTCGCGACGTTGTTGCATATACCGACGTGCTGAGGATTGTCTTTATCAAGTTCTATTTCAACGGTGGGGGCACATTCAGGCTTGTTAAATCCGGTATATGTAGAGAAGCAGAATTCGCGCTCGTCGATCAGGAGCTTTTTATAGTAAAGCTTGTTGTTCTCAAAAATAAGCGTGCCCTTTGTGCCAGTAACTTCAAATCTGTTCGTGCCCGGGGCGTCTGCAGTTGTCGTTATGAAAACTCCGGTAGCTCCATTCGGATATTCTACATATGCTGTGACGTCGTCCTCGACCTCGATATTGTGCCATTTTCCGAAGTGACAGAAAGCGCGGACACGGCAGGGCATCATGCCTACGATCCACTGAAAGAGATCGAGCTGATGCGGTGCCTGATTATAAAGGACTCCGCCGCCCTCGCCCTCCCAGGTCGCACGCCACGCGCCGCTGTCATAGTACTCCTGAGTGCGGTACCAGTCGGTTATTATCCAGTTGGTTCGCTTTATATTGCCGATATCCCCGTTAAGTATCATTTCGCGCATTTTTTTGAACGCGGGATTGGTACGCTGATTGAACATTATACCGAGGATCTTATCGCTTTTCTTAGAGCGCTCGATCATTTCAGCTACCTGCTTTGTATATACGCCTGCGGGCTTTTCAACAATTACATTGAGATCATTGTCAAGTGCCTCGATGGCAAGAGACGGATGACTGTAGTGAGGCGTGCATATCTGAACGCAGTCTACCTCTCCGGACTTGAACATTTCGGTAGCAGTGTTATAGTATTTTATACTGTCCCCGAACATCTCTCTCATATGATCGAGCTTTTTCGGGTTTATGTCGCATACCGCGGTGAGGACTCCGTTGATTATTTTACCGTTCTTGAAGTTATTTGCATGTCCGGTGCCCATATTGCCGCATCCGACAATGCCGAATCTTACCTTTTCCATATCCCGTTTTCTCCTTTTCTAAAACTGTTATTAAACATGAGTTTTTCCAAAGCGTGAACTGCGGTATCAAAGGCTTCGTCCGCTGTATTGAATGAGTATTTTCCTCTGAGCGTGGAGGAGTCTATGGATCTGTATGCTTCGAATAGTCTTAGGTGAGGCTCTACCGTAAGATAGAGGAGGGAATCGTATGCTTTATCGGCGCGGTCTATAGCCTCTGCGATCTTGCCTTCGCCCTCACCGGCAGGAACGATGACCTCGCCCTCATATATCGCGTCTTTTATATGCAGATATTTGAGTTTAGGCAGAGAAACGTCCATTCCGAGCGTGCAGTCCGCGTTTACGCAGCGATAGTTGGCAGGGTCGAATATAGCGCCCAAACCGTCTACATTGTCCAGAAGATCCTTGACGCGTTCCGGAAGTTCGCCGTATATCTTTTTTTCGTTCTCATGACAGAGCGTTATACCGTTCTCTCCCGCTATTTCCGTCATGACCTTCATTCGCCTTATGACTTCGTCCCGGTATTTATCAAGCTCATTCGGCGCTACATAAAAGGAAAATACACGCATGTATCCGGTATTCAGTATTTTCGCGGCGGTAATTGCTTTTTCAAAGTCCGGCAAATGTTCTTCAAGTTTTGATTCTATCGGGAATTTACCTATCGGGGAGCCGAGAGAGTTGACTCTTATCCCAGCCTCGTCGAGCTTGCCTTTTATAGCTCTCAGCTCATCCTCGGTTTTGAATATGATCCCGCTTCCGTCTACGGATCTGGGTTCTATGTAACGGATATCATTTCGCTTGAGCGCTGTTATCTGAGCCTCTATACTGTTCCCGGCCTCATCTGCGAAGGCCGAAAATACAAATTGAGCCATTTCTATCTTCCTTTCTTGACCTATCCGCTTTGGAATGGCGGTATTTTATTCAGGGCCGCGGCATTTTGATCGCTTGCTTATTTGCCGAATATCGGCGCAAGATTTACATAGCTTGTTTTCATTTCGCCGATCGCATCTCCGCTGTCTGGAGCGTTGTCCTGTTCCACCTGAGCGTATTTTACGCCTGCGGCGACACAGGCGTCGTAAGCAGCCTTCATGTCGATCGTTCCGGTACCGCAGGGGCATATCGCTCCCTGGGGCTCAGACTTCATGTCTTTAAAATGTACGTTGCTCATTCTGGAGCCACCGTATACTGAGATGTATTTTAAATGATCCTCGCCTGCGTAATGCAGCCAATAAATGTCAAGAATAAAGCTGAGCTCTTCGCAGTCCTCGGAAAGTATATCAAAGATCCTCGATCCGTCACTCAGTCTGTCAAACTCGAAAGCGTGATTGTGATATGCGAATTCCATGCCTTCTGCCTTGATTTTTTTCATCGGTTCTGCAATTTCCTTGATAAAAGCCTGTACGCCGTCAACACTTCCGCGATACTTCGGAGGCATGCCTCCGAGCCCTATTACAGGGCATCCGTATATCTTGTGCTCCTGTATGAGAGCTACGGTATCAGATACTATCCTGTCATAGGAAGAGTGAGTGCAGGTAATCGGCAGGGAGAATTCGTCCGAAATATCTTTCAGCATATGAGGATCTATCGGTCCTATTCCGGACATCTGCGCTACATCATATCCGATCTCTTTGATCTTTTTGAAAGAGTTCCTTATATCCTCCGGGGTCTGCGTCAGGTTTCTGATGCTGTAAAATTGTGCACCGAGTTTCATGGTTGTTCTCCTTTTCGCAATTTTTGTCATGTGCTTTTCACGTGAGTTTGGTGTCGGTCGATCGATATTTGACCGATAAAAGTTCCTATCACATCTTAATTTTAGCATATATTCAAATGGTCTTCAATACGGTTTTTGCTTTTTTTCTTTGCATTACTTGCAAATTTATATTGTAAAACTTGTTCAGCTGAGTTATAATATTATTGACTTTCAAAGGCGACTACTGTATCGTCTGATACAGCCGATGCTTGTTGCTGTTTTGACGGGAGGAATGTTTTTCTTGATCCAGGATTTTCTTATAGAAACACGCGGTTTTTCATGCGCCTATAAATGTGATATGTCTCCGAACCCGGCGTCTTTCGGCAGTCATTGTCATGAGGACTACGAGATGATATTCATTCTGGACGGCCGAGGGAGATATGTTGTCGAGGGCAGAGAATATACAATGAATCCAGGTATGCTGATCATACTTAAGCCCGGTGAATTCCATTACGCCGAAATTCTCGGCACACATCCTTATGAAAGATATGTCGTCCACTTTGAAAGGCCGCTGCTCTCTGAGCTGTGCCTTCAGTATCTGGATTATATCTGCGACCCGTCGTCAAATGTGTCAAACTGCTATGATCCGGACGTGGTACCGGGGCGCGTGCGTACTATTTTCGACGGTTTCAGGTACGGCTCTATGATGAATGATCTTACAAAGCGGACATATTGCTCGATGTTGATCTTTGAAATACTTATTTTCATTGCTGACAAAGCCGGTAAGTACGGCGATGAGGTCACGGATAATAACTCTATAAGCACAGCGATCATGAATTACATCAACAGTAATCTAACATCCGAAGTATCTCTTGATGAGCTTGCACGGCAATTCTTTGTGAGCAAGTATTACCTGTGTCATAATTTTAAGGAGCGCAACGGGATAACCATACATTCATATCTGACCAAAAAACGAGTAGTTCTGGCTAAACAGTATATAGACAACGGCGAGAGCGCGAGCTCGGCCGCAGAGCGTGTCGGATTCCGAGATTATTCCTCATTTTACCGGGCTTATATAAAATATATGGGAGAGTCACCGACGTTTCGAACATCAAAAAAGAGGCGTGAAAAAGTTTACCTTGCGGAGGATTTTGATAACGGTCAGACCAGACTCGACATATTGAAAGAAATCAACAATATAAAGGATTGACGGAGGAGGGTATGGCATATAAAATTCTTGATTCTGTAAATTCTCCTGAGGATCTTAAAAAGCTGGATGCAAGGCAAATACCGGAGCTGTGTTCCGAAATAAGGGGATTCCTTATAGATAATGTTATAAATACAGGAGGGCATCTCGCTTCAAATCTCGGTATATGCGAGATAACCGTGGCACTTCACCGGGTCTTCGATGCTCCGAATGACCGAATAATTTTTGATGTAGGTCATCAGAGCTATGTACACAAAATATTGACCGGCAGGAGGGAGAGATTCGATACACTTAGAAAATGCGGAGGGTTGTCCGGATTTACGTGCCGCAGTGAAAGTGATTATGATCCGTTCGGAGCAGGGCACAGTTCAACATCGATATCTGCCGCTCTCGGATTTGCCGAGGCGGAAAAGCTCAAGGGGTCAGATGCATACACTGTGGCTGTGATCGGCGACGGAGCATACACCGGGGGCATGGTGCACGAGGCGCTCAACAATATAAAACGCGATCTTAAACTGATCATAGTGCTTAACGAAAACGAAATGTCGATTTCGAAAAACACCGGCGCTTTCGCCGATTATATAGCAAGGATAAGATCTTCAAAAGGCTATGTAAGAGCAAAGAAACACGCACATTCCATACTTTCGCACATTCCGTTTTTCGGACGCTATATTGAAAATGCACTTGCGTCTGTAAAACAGCGCATCAAGCGCATCGTGTACCCATCGAATTACTTTGAGGATCTTGGACTCAAATATTTCGGACCCGCAGACGGAAATAATTATGAGGTGACCGAGCGGCTTCTCTCTGAGGCAAAAAGGTCAGGACAGAGTGCGATCGTGCATCTGAAAACAAAAAAGGGGAAAGGCTATGCTCCGGCTGAGTCAAGACCGTCGGAATTCCACAACGTATCTTCCGGCTCCGGTAAAACGACGTTCCATGACGTTTTTTCTGAGGAGCTTACCCGGCTTGCGGAGAAGCACAAAGATATTGTCGCCGTAACGGCAGCTATGGGAGACGGGACCGGATTGGTAAAGTTCGGGGAAAAATTCCCGGAGAGATACTTTGACGTAGGGATAGCCGAGGAGCATGCTCTTACTTTTTCCGCGGGGCTTGCCGCCGACGGCTTGAGACCGTACTGCGCCATATATTCCACTTTTCTTCAGCGCGGGTACGACAATATACTTCACGATATATGCATACAAAAACTTGGGGTAAATATTTTTATAGACAGAGCCGGCCTTGCAGCATCGGACGGCGCTACTCATCACGGGATATTCGATGTTGCTTTCCTATCTCATATACCCGGGATGAGTATATTTGCTCCTGCAACTTTTTCTTCAATGCGCGCGGCTGTAAATATAGTGTATTTCTCACATGGACCGGTAGCGGTCAGATATTCAAATGCTCCGGAGAGCGAGAGAGTCGTCTCTGAATTTTTCCCGGACGGTGAAGAATATCTGGGCATATGCCATAAAAACTATTCCGAAGCGCCTGAGAATGTAATAATCACATACGGTACGATAGCTGACAAAGCTTTGTCAGCAGCAGATAAACTGAAAGCGGACGGATATGCGTGCGGCGTTATACTTGCGGAGCGCCTTAAGCCGTATGCGGATCTGGCACGCGGCGTGATACCGATGCTTGACGGAGCGAAAAACGTTCTTTTCCTGGAAGAGGGGATTTTGAACGGCGGTGCCGGAATGATGCTTGAGCACGAGCTGTACGGCATGGGTGAGCTCGATGGCAGAAAATATCGCATACTTGCTGTAAACGATAATTTTGCAGTTGCCGATACTCCCTGCGACATATATTCCGCGGCGGCAATCGGCGAAGATGATATATGCAGAGCCGTAAAAGAGATGGCATGTTCCTGGATCTGATCCGATTTGGTGCCGTTTTGATAAGTTTTTATAAGCCGTATAAATTTGCGGAGCAGGTAAAATAACTCCGATAAAAAAGGCCTCGCCTGATTTTTCAGGTGAGGCCTTTTTGATATTAGGGTTCAGACGGTAAATTTTAGAGTGATTATTTCAAACGGCTTAACGGTCAGAGAAAGGGAACGTCCCTCTGTCACAAGCTCGGTAAGTTCGTTTTCCTCCAGATCGCAAATATATGCTTTTGAAAAGTCAAAGCCGATGTTTATATTGACTTTGGTGCGCCTGTTTGAATTTTCATACAGCCTTACGATAGTATCCTCTCCGTCCTCGCTTTCCTTTACCGTATCTATGATTATGTTTTCACAGTCGGAATTTATGAGGGAATAGGAGCTTGGTATTTTCGCTCCGGAGACATCGTTTGAAACCGGTAATGCGTACATGGGATAGTTGAGCAGCGTCGCCTCTTTAGCGACCTCGCTTTCCCCGAGCGGCTCTGTATGCGGATAAAGCGAATAGGTGAAAGAGTGATGCCCCTGATCTGCTTCGGGGTTTGGATATGTCGCGCATTTTACAAGAGTCAGTTTCATGACTCCGTTGTGGATATCATAGCCGTACTTGCAGTCGTTCATGAGCGCGATTCCGTATCCGCATTCAGAGTAGTCCGCAAATTTATGAGCGCATACTTCGAATTTGGCCTCGTCCCATGATGTGTTCATATGAGCCGGGCGTTCAACGGTGCCGAACTGTATTTCATAAGTAGCTTTGTCGGAATTGATATCTACGGGGAATGCGGCCTTGAGCAGCTGGTGCCGTTCGTGCCAGTCGAGTTCTGTTTCAAAATCGATCCGCCCGGTATTTTCATAGAGCCAGATAGTCTGTTTTATCTGGGAATTCATATATTTCCGTATAGTCTCAACACCCTTACGCACGCCGTCGTCTATCACTTTTACAGAAGAGACGTCAAGAATAGTGTAATGCTTATGAGAATAATATCCCGATATTTCCCATGCGTCGTAGTTGTCAGGCCGATCTTCGTATATTTGCAATTCATTTCCGATAGATCCCGCGCGAAGTATCTCACGGACTGCCTTTTTGTCAAAAATGCGTTTTATGTTCCTGTCCTTATCGAATTCGATCAGAAAATACGCATTTTCTGCCTTCCTGCCGGATATCTTTATGTGATTTTTGGAGCACATAACATCCTTGATAACACGGTAGCCCTTGGCGGGGATGTCGGTCACATATACAGTCCTTCCACCTATGCGTACGACTCCGTTTCCGGGGAAGGAATGAGGATTGAATACGATATAACCGCTGTCGGCGTCAACAGCGTCCCGTATTCTGCTTACGGCGGCATCTCTGCACTCGTTGGCGATCCTTTCTATTTCCCGGTAATCTTCGTCCGAGCAGTCGTATACTTCTTTGATCGAGGATCCCGGGATTATATCGTGAAACTGATTGGTCAATATCTTTTTCCATCCCTCTGCCAATTTATCTTTGGGGTATTCAGAGGACGTGAGGTGTTTTGCCAGCGTGCTTACAAATTCCGTATCCATGTAAAGAAGTTCCGAACGGCGGTTGTTCTTCTTGTTCTTTGCGATGGATGTATATGTTCCTCTGTGATATTCGAGATAGAGCTCTCCTTGCCATTTGGGCAGTGCCTCTTCTTTTCCGCGCAGCTTTTTGTCAAGCCTGTTGAAAAAATGGGTGGGTGTATCGATTTTGAGTTCCGGAATACCCGGGATACCTTTTGATACGCGCTTTGCGGTCTCGAGCATCTCGTATGTAGGGCCTCCGCCTCCATCGCCGAACCCGAAAGTAAGAAGAGCCTCGTCAGTAAAGGATTTCTGCTGAAATCTGTTCCAAGTTCCGGCTACCATCTGAGGACGTGTGTCTCCGACATAGGTCGCGCCTCTTTCGGTGGAGTTGTCTTTCCGCTTGTCCTGTGCCGTAAGAAAATACGTTTTTATCTCGCTTCCGTCGATCCCTTTCCACATGAAAAGGTCGTACGGCATCTGGTTGGTATCGTTCCATGATATTTTTGAGGTGACGAACCAGTCTACATTGCTCTTGCGTAGTATCTGCGGAAGTGCGGCGGAATATCCGAAAACGTCCGGCAGCCAGAGTATATGGTTCTCAACTCCGAATTCATCGCGGAAAAAGCGCTTCCCATATAGGATCTGCCGTACAAGGCTTTCTCCGGATATAAGATTGCAGTCCGCCTCTACCCACATTGCGCCCTCAATATCGAATTTCCCGTCTTTGACCAGTTCTTTGACCTCGGAGTACTTTTCCGGGGCCTCTTCCTTCAGGTATTTTAAAAGAAGAGCCTGGGAAGACATAAATCTGTATTCCGGATATTTTTTCATAAGCTCAACTACCGTAGAGAATGTTCTCTGTACTTTCTCGCGGGTTTGTTTGAGCGTCCAGAGCCATGCACAGTCGATATGTGTGTGTCCTGTTCCAACCACAGATATTTCGCTCCCGCGGCACAGTTTCCCGTAAAATTCTTTTTGCATATATCTTCTTGCTTCACGCACCGATGATATAAATTTTTCGGACGGGACGTTAAGGAGGTATAGCATCGATACAGCAGTGTCGAGATGGTCAAGTATCCTGACATACTCGGTGGAACCGTCTGGTATAGAGTCAAGGGCGCGGAATGGGACCTCGATATCGTAGTATAGATCTCTCACATCAGTGTTGAATGAAAAAGTGCAGATACGGAGACGGCATTTTGAGTGTTCCTGACCGGTGTAGGCATATAGATATACATCGTAATCTCTCTCATGTCCGAGCGTTACCGAACGGTGGTTGGTGTCCAGGCCCTGCCTCATCTCGCCGTTTACGTATACCAAAAACTGAGGGTTGCCGGCATCCCAGCCGGATAGCTCGGTTTCAACACCGAGTTCAGTATCGGTGCGTCCGTTGTCCGGCAGTGAAATATGGGTGTAAAACCATGCGTGGCTGTCGTTGGTCTCTCCCCAGAGATCTCTTTCTGTATAAAAAGGCCTCATTGAAGAAAGAGGAGGCAGAGCATTCCCGGATTTATAGCCGCTTTCACAATAAAGGAGTTCGTTTATCGGCGCATGGCCAGTCGTGCAGTTTTCCTTGAGTATAGAAAGATACTTTTTAACTTTTCTGTACTTTATATCGTTCATTGCGCTCTCCTTTCGGTTGTTTGATCAGGTATATACTTGGACGGATATTTACGAGTTAATTCTAACAGATATTAATGCGCATTGCAAGTGATGAGGCTCATTTTTTACTGTGCTGATATGAGCTTTTTAAAATGTCTCTTACAATTTGTTGGTGCGGTACTACATCCGACATTTATCCCCATGGAGAAAGTGCTAGAATAGATACCGCAGAGCAGGAGAACAGCTATGAAAACATTTTACATAGACGTATATTTCTTGATAAATTTTACAGTCGATGCGCTTTCCATTTATTTTTCCTATATTTTTCTCAAAAAGCACTCCAGTTTCCGAAGGCTGATAGCCGGTGCTTTTATAGGAGCGGCGGGAGCGACGGCCGAAGTATTCATATCGGAGAGCAAGGTCATATCTGCGCTTTTTTCGATCCTGGTGCTGTTTCTTTTGTGTTTTGCATCCTGCGGCAGGGACAGTATCGTAGGATATCTCAGATTCACGGCGGTATTCCTTGTAGTTGAAATGCTGCTTGGAGGAGCGGTGTCTCTTTTGTATATAAATCTTGAAAAAACATTTGAGACAGTTATATCCGGTGTTGATTTCTCTCCGGCAAACAGAAAATTCATAATATTTTCCCTGATAATAATGATAGCGATCGCATTGATAAGAATAGTCGTTTCTCTGCTTTCTTCTTCGGCATCTGTAAAAAGCGTGCTGGTAAAGGCAGAGATAGGCGGCATAAAACTGAATTTTACCGGACTTGTTGACAGTGGTAATCTGGCCGTAGATTCATACAGCGGCTTGCCTGTAATAATCTTGAAGTCATCCCGTATCCCGAGCGGAACTTTGCCGGAGGATCGGATGAGCGGAGAACTGTCAAGATATCTGCGGATAATTACGGTCGATTCAGTCGGTGGAAAGCGGGTCCTCACAGGGTATAAACCATCGGTCACCGTGCTTGAGGATATATCCGGTAAATTCAAATCCAAGGAGACTGATGCAGTAATAGCGATCGATGATGCGGGAGGAGATTTCGGAGGATATGACTCACTCGTCCCGTCCTCGATATGTATGTGATCTTGACAGACACAGCACAAGAATTGCAAAGCTTTTAAAAGGCGGTGATACAGCATGAATATCAGAACGCTGCTTTCTTTGCCGGCAGTGCTTATTAAAAGATTTCTTTCGCTTTTCAGAAAAGGCAGGGGAGTATATTATATAAACGGGAGCGACGTACTTCCTCCTCCTCTCAGTGAGGAGGAAGAGGAGATGATGATAGAGAGCATATCTTCAGAGTCATCTCGCGCCACTCTTATAGAACATAATCTGCGCCTCGTTGTCTATATAGCCAAAAAATTCGAGAATACCGGAGCGGGGATAGAAGAACTGGTATCTATAGGTACGGTCGGACTGATGAAGGCGATAGGAACGTTCAACGCGGAAAAGAACATAAAGCTTGCTACATATGCATCTCGCTGTATAGAAAATGAGATACTCATGTTCATAAGAAAAAACTCTTCCGTCAGAAAAGAGGTCTCGATAGACGAGCCTCTCAGCGTGGATTGGGACGGAAATGAGTTGTTGCTGTCCGATATACTCGGCAGTGAGGTCGATGCGGTAACGCGTGAGATGGAGAGCGAGGAGGAAAAAAGAATAGTAAGAGAAGCGGTAGATGAACTCAATGATAGGGAAAAGGTCATAATCGAAATGCGTTTCGGACTTAAAAACGGATGTGAAATGACTCAAAAAGAGGTGGCGGATTGCCTTGGGATATCTCAGAGCTATATATCCAGACTTGAAAAGAAGATAATGCACAGATTAAAAAAGAAACTTGAAGAAAAAATATAAATATAAGTGTAAAGGCAGACAGTAAAAATCATAATCAGTAATGACGAGAATAGCAAATAAATAGAACGGAAAAACAAACAGGCGCATC
>CALWTR010000029.1 GCA_944384525.1 uncultured Clostridia bacterium | reverse complement strand
CTCGAACGTTCGGGCGATTATTCCTCGCTCATACCGCGGGAATTGCCGGAGGATTTTACTGCCCGGGACTTTTCAGCGGATTGCAGGCTTACCCGAAAAATGTCTTACAGAGCGATCAAGGTGCTTGAGTACGCCGGTGCGGTACGCCGCGTCGGCAAGCATGGAAGAGAACTGATTTTTTCTCGCGTTTCCCCGTCGGACGGAGGGGCGGCGCCGGAGTAAAAAAGGCGATGCCGTAACGGCATCGCCTTTTTCTTTTGTTTTGTTTTGTTTTTCTGTATAAGTCAGTATCAGTCGATATCAGAGATGATTTTCATGTTTTCGATCTCCTTGATCTTCCGCTTGTAAATTATTACGAAGAGTATTATACTGACCACGAGAGATACTGTTTCCGATATCGGGAACGCCAACCATACGATCTCAAGTTTTCCCGTGAGAGAAAGCAGGTACGCGACCGGGACGAGCACGATCAGCTGACGGGCAAATGAAACTATCATTGAATAAATGCCGTTTCCGAGCGACTGGAATACCGCGGAGAACATTATACCGAGCGATGCCGCAATGAAGGATATCGATATTATCCTGAGCGCGACTCTGCCTATTCCGAGCATGTTCTCAGATGCGTCGAAGAGCAGGAGCAGCGGGTCGGGGAAGACCTGCATTATCAGTGTTCCTAATATCATTATTATGACCGCGACTAGGAGCGAGAGTTTGAGCGCGTGCATCATTCTCTTTTTGCTCTTTGCGCCGTAGTTATACGCAAGTATCGGGATCAGCCCGTTCGAGAGACCGAATATTGGCATAAACACTATTGACTGAAGCTTGAAATACACTCCGAATACTGCGGAAGCGGTCTTGTTCATACCGATGAGTATCTTGCTCATTATATAATACATAACGGATCCGATTGCCACCATTATTATGGAAGGTATCCCTATCGCGTATATTCTGGATATAGTTTTGAGATCTGGGCGGAAATTTTTGAGATCCATCCGTATCTCACGGTTGTAGAAGTGGTTCAGGAAGAAGCCCAGCACGGCGGCAAATATCTGTCCTATGACGGTCGCATATGCCGCGCCGGCGACGCCCATGTTGCAGGTGAATATGAGTATCGGGTCTAGGATTATATTGATGACTGCGCCGACCGTCTGAGTTATCATGGTGAACACCGTCTTTCCGGTCGACTGCATCAGCCGCTCGAAGGTTATCTGAAAATAGAGACCGAAAGAATAGCAGGTAACTATCCTGAGATATGCGACTCCCGCGTCAACTATCTCCGGTATGTCGGTCTGAAAGCGATAATACGCCTCTGCACCGAAGAGTCCGAAGAGGAGAGCGATCACGTATCCTACCAGTGAGAGCATGACGCCGTTCGCGGCTATCTTGTTTGCGTCCTCGAATTTTTTCTCACCCAGGCTCTTGGCAAGCAGTGCGTTTATACCGACTCCGGTACCCGTAGCGATACCGATCATAAGGTTCTGTGCGGAAAACGCAAGTCCTACGGCGTTAAGCGCGTCCTCACTCAGCCTTGCTACAAAGATGCTGTCGACGATGTTGTAAAGCGCCTGAACGAGCATAGATATTATCATCGGGGTCGCCATGGAAAACAGCAACCGCCCGACCGGCATAGTGCCCATTTTGTTCTCTTTGATCTGATCCATTTCTTTTCTCCGAGTATCTTTAAACAGCATTAAAAATATGATGGCTTGCATCCGGGATCCGCACGCAAGCCTTATAATTATACTATATTTCGCTTTAAAATTCAATAAATTACGCTAAAAAAATATAAAAATAAGGTATCTCTCGCTTTTGAGCTAAAATGATGAAAAGTGGCGGCGGGGAAGTGTCAATATTGACTTGGACGCGATTTGGTGCTATAATATATCGGAAAAAAACAGCCTCTGTCAAGGGGCGGCGGTGCGGGAGGAAAAATTGACGGAAAACTTATATTCACCATGCCGTCTGTGCCCGCGTGAGTGCGGAGCTGACCGGAGCGGCGGAGTCCGGGGGCGCTGTGGCGCACTGAGCACGCCCGTCATCTCGCGAGCGGCGCTCCATATGTGGGAGGAACCTCCGATATCGGGTACGCGCGGTTCGGGAACGATATTTTTCAGCGGATGTCAGCTGGGATGTATATACTGCCAGAACAGGGAGATATCCCGCAGTCCTGATTTTGGCAGGAGAGTGGATTCAGAGGGCTTGGCAGAGATAATGCTCTCGCTTCAGAAAATGGGCGCACACAATATAAATTTTGTGACGCCGACTCACTTTATGCCTCATGTAGCCGCCGCGGTCGATATCGCCCGCGGCCGCGGTCTTTCGGTGCCGACTGTATATAACACCGGCGGGTATGAGCTCGTCGACCGGCTGCGCCGTCTGGAAGGGAAAATAGATATATATCTGCCGGACTTCAAATATTCGGTATCTGCGCTCGCGCTGAAATATTCCGCGGCGGCGGATTATCCCGATATCGCACTCAGAGCGATAGCTGAAATGGTGCGCCAGCACCCTGAATGCCGCTTCTCAGACGGCGGTATCATGCTGTCGGGAGTTATCGTAAGATTGCTCCTGCTGCCCGGTGCGGTCGCCAATACCAAGCTCGCGCTCAGCCGGCTGTATTCCGAGTTCAGAGACAGTATTTATATAAGCATAATGAGTCAGTATACTCCGCCGCCCGGAATGCCGCCTCCGCTGAACAGACGCGTCAGCGCCGCGGAATACCGCGACGCAGTCGGGCATGCGGAAAAGCTCGGCATAAAAAATGCTTTTATACAGCAGAGAGAGTCTGCCGAAGAGTCATATATCCCGGGCTTTGGCGAGGAGTTCATTGCCGGCTGTCCCCAACACGGCATATGATCCGGACGGCTCCGGTATATATACGGTATAGAAGATACATATTGCCGATCATCGGCTTTTGACGGAAAGGAATGTTAAAAATGGAAATAAATATTTACAAATATAAGACGGAACTCCACGCACATACCTCGCCGGTGAGCAGCTGCGCTGATATATCTCCGGAGGAACTCGTTCAGATATATGCAGATGCAGGTTATGATGCGGTATGTGTGACCAATCACTTCACATCGCGGCTCATGGAAATGGGCGCGCGTCAGGCGGCGGAATTTTTTCTCTCGGATTATCATCGCGCGGCGGAGGAGGGAGAACGCCTTAAAATGAGCGTTATACTCGGTATGGAGCTTCGCTTTGTTGAAAATTCCAACGACTACCTCCTTTACGGCTTCGGCGAGGATGAGGTAGAGGGGATATATTCTTATATGTCCGGTACGCCCGAGGATTTTTATCGGGACTGGAAGAGGGAAGAACTTCTGCTGATACAGGCGCATCCGTTCCGTAAGGGCATAGTTGCAAAGCCGCCGTCGGTGCTTGACGGCATAGAAGTGTTGAATATGGCACCGGGACATAACTCTTGCCCGGCATATTCATCGGTATACGGAAAGCGTGCGTTATCGGAACGGAAGGATTTTATACTCACCGCAGGCTCTGACTGTCACCACAGAGGTTACGAGGCGTTTATCTCTCTTCTGACCAAGGAAGTGCCGAAAAATTCTGCGGAGCTGGTGTCCGTGCTCCGCTCTCATGATTACCTGTTTGGTATGGGCGCATCAGTTATTTTTCCTTATGGTGCATTGCCTTCAGAACAGTGACTTTATTTGCCGACTCTGATGCGGTTTGTCGTTTCGGTTAAAAAAACATCGGCGGGTCTATCCGACCCGCCGGTATTTTTTTTATTTGGTTTTTGTATAGCTCTTTGCGCGTTTTTTCTTCTTGACGCCGGAGTAAATTATGCCGCCTGCTATCAGCACGACGATCACTCCACTTGCGATGTATACCCAAGCGTTGGAGCCGTTGTTTATCTTGAGGTTTTCCCAGAGCGAGTTGGTGTAATCCGTCATATCGGCGTCGAGGGTATGGAAATAAGATGTTTTTACCTCCTCGCTGCCGTACAGCAGATCGTAAGCATCAATGCCCTCAAACTCCTCCTCAAGATATGTCTTGTATTCGGCGCTGTTGGTGACATAGTCGTTCGGGGATGCGTATCCTATATACATTGCATTCTCGACGGCTATCCTCTCGCTGCAGAGGAAGTTGATGTATTCTATTGCCGCCTCCTTGTTCTCGCTGTTTTTAGGTATGCACATGGAGTCGACAAAGACGTTCGTTCCCTCCTTGGGGTAATAGAAGCGGAGATCGGAATTGTCAAGATACATGGTGAGATAATCGCCTGCATAGTATACCGATACGGCGGATGACGCGCTCGTCATCTTGCCGAATATCTCGTCCATTACATAACCCTGTACAAGGGGTTTCTGCTCTGCGAGCTTGTCGGCGGCCTGCTGCCACTGCGCCTTATCTGTAGTATTGACGTCAATGCCGAGATAGTACATAGCGGTGCCGAACGCATCGCGGGGGTTGTTGAACTGGAGTATCTTCCCGGAGTACTTGTCGTTCCACATCAGCGCCCAGCTCTGATCTGCGACGTCTGATTCGTCTACGAGGGTGGAGTTATATATTATTCCGACCTTGCCGTATGTATAGGGGACGGAATACATATTGTCGGGATCAAAATAGAGATCCTTGAATTCATCTCTGATATGTGAGTAATTTTCCACTGTCTCCGCGGGGTTGAAAGCATAGAGAAGATCGTCTTCTATGAGCTTTCCGATCATATAGTCGGAGGGGATTATAACGTCATAGGTACTTCCGCCCTTGGATATCTTGCTGTACATGCTCTCGTTCGAGTCATAAGTCGTATAGTTGACGTCGATCTTTACTCCGTATTTCTCAAAGTAATACTTTTCAAATTCCTCATTGATGTTGAGCGAACCCTCTGAACCGTCAGAGATATATTCGCCCCAGTTATAGACGTTGAGCGTTATCGTATCGCTGTCTCCGCAGGAGGACAGCAGCGATATGAGAGACGCCGCCAGAGAGAGTACCAAAATAGCCGAGAGAATTTTTTTCATTTACCTATCAACCTTCCTTTATTGTTTTTATTTGCTCTGAGCAGTTTCCTCTCCTCCTTGTCGTTGCGAATGTTAGTTATGACGAGAAGTAAGAAGATAACTACTATAATGAGTGTAGAAAGTGCGTACATATCCGGCGTGACCTTCTTTTTAGTCATGCTGTATATCAGCAGCGGGAGCGTCTGGAACGTTGTTCCGCCGACAAAGTAGGATATGACGAAATCATCCAGCGAGAGGGTGAATGCCATGATGAATCCGGTGATGACGCCCGGCATTATGTTCGGGAGCTCAACGCGGAAAAACGCCTGTATCGGAGTACATCCAAGATCGAGCGCCGCATCGCTTAAATAAGAGGAGAAATTTTTGACCTTCGGCATGACGGACAGGAAAACGTATGGGATACAGAAGGTCGTGTGCGCGATCAGCATCGCTATGAAGCCGATGTCGTCATATTTTATACCGATGAAGGATGTGACCGCAACGAAGAGGAGCATCATTGACATACCGGTGACTATATCCGGGTTCATCATTGGTATATTTGTAACTCCTGATATAAGTCTTTTTGCAAGTTTGCTTCTCATGCGGTTGACGCCCTCCGCGGCGGCGGTGCCTATCACGGTCGCCAGAGCGGCGGAGCTCAGCGCGAGTATCAATGTGTTTTTCAGCGCGTTGAACGTTACGTCTCTGCTGTTTACAAACAGCTCTCTGTACCAGTAAAAGCTGAAGCCTGTGAAGTTCGCAGTGGAGGATGAGCTGTTAAAAGAGAAGAGCATCATGGTAACTATCGGGATATAAAGTATCCCGAATATGATTATCAGGTATGCCGCGGAAAATTTTTTCATACGATGATACCTCCCTCCTCAGGATCTGAAAACTTATTCATTATCCAAATCGATATAAGTATCAGTATCATCATTGCGAATGAGATCGCCGCTCCGGTATTCAGCGCATTGGAGGCGAACTGTCGTTCTATCGTGTCGCCTATCAGTTCAAATGTACCGCCCCCGAGTTTTTGCGAAATATAGAACGTGCTGATAGAGGGAACGAACACCATCGTTATACCGGATATTATCCCGGACAGGGACAGCGGGAATATGACCTTGACGATGACTGAAAGCGGGGAACAGCCGAGGTCACTTGCCGCCTCCCACATAAAAGGATCTATTTTTGATATGCATGTGTATATCGGGAGTACCATATAGGGCAGGAAATCATAGACCATACCGAATATGACAGCGCCTTTTGTCCCGATTATATGGAACTGCGTCCCGAGCAGGGTATTGAGGAATCCGCCGTCGTCGAATATCGCCATCAGCGAGTAGGTGCGGATCAGCAGATTTGTCCACATCGGCAGCATGAGCAGCATTATGTAGAATTTCTGCATCTTCGGCTTTTGCCTTGCGATTATATAAGCGAGCGGATATCCGACCAGAAAGCAGACTATGGTCGCTATGAGCGCGAGCTCGACCGAGAGGAGAAATATCTGCGTGTAATCTCCGAGCCCCTTGATATTATCGAGGGTGAAAGCACCGGAGCGGTCTGTAAAGGAATAGTATACCACGATAATCAGCGGCACAACTATGAAGAGCACCGCCCATACTATATGCGGCGCCGCGGCCGCGGAGCGCATAAAGGATCTTTTTTCTTTCATTTTTTGATACACCGTAAACCCGATTGGGAATTTCCTTGTCTTTATTTCCGCGGTATCAGTCGACCGCGTCGGCGTCCGAGAGCTCGTCGAGCTCATCAGAGAAAGAGGAGTAATCGCCGAACATTCCGGAAAATTCGGATTTTTTCATTATATGGATAGCGTCCGGTTCGATATACAGACCTATCTCGGCCTCAGGAGCGACGTAATCTGTTGTCTGTATCATCCATTTGAATCCGTCAATATCGACGATTATCTCCCAGTGCACGCCCTTGAAAGTGACAGACGTGACCTTGCCTCGGAGCATACCTTTCTTGACCGGGACGACGTCTACGTCCTCAGGCCTTACTACGACGTCGACCGGCTCGTTCGGTCCAAAGCCGCCGTCGACGCAAGTGAATGTATGCGAGGCAAAGGAGACTTTTTTATCGCATATCATCACGCCGTCAAGGATATTGCTTTCCCCGATAAAGTCTGCGACGAATGCGTTTTTCGGTTCGTTATATATATCGGTAGGCGTGCCTATCTGCTGTATCTCTCCCTTTGCCATGACGACTATCGTGTCGGACATGGAGAGCGCCTCCTCCTGATCGTGGGTCACATATATAAATGTTATACCTGTAGCCTGCTGTATGTTTTTGAGCTCGTTCTGCATATCCTTTCTGAGCTTGAGGTCAAGCGCGCCGAGAGGCTCGTCTAGCAGCAGGACGCGCGGCTTGGAGATCAGCGCCCTGGCTATCGCAACTCTCTGTTGCTGTCCGCCTGAGAGGGTAGTGACATTTTTTGCCTCAAATCCGACGAGATCGACCATCTCCAGCATTTCCGACACCCGCTCGGATATCTCTTTTTCCGGCAACTTCTTCAGGCGCAGAGCGAACGCTACATTTTCATAGACGTTCAGGTGCGGGAAGAGCGCATATTTCTGGAACACGGTGTTGACGTGCCGCTTGTAGGCGGGGACGTCCGATATTTCAACGCCGTCAAAATACAGTTCACCGGCGTCCTGCTTTTCAAAGCCGCCGATTATCCTGAGCGTAGTTGTCTTGCCGCATCCGGAGGGACCGAGGAGAGTTATGAACTCCTTGTCGCGTATATAAAGATCTATGGAATTGAGGACTTTTTCTCCGTCGAATTCCTTCGTTATTCCCTTCAGCTCTATGAGTCTTGCCATCGTGCTCCGGATCCTTTCTTTGAACAAAATGAGGGAGGGGTCTTAATACCCCATTTTTCCACAAAAAAATCACGAATGCAATTATAGCAAAAACAAATATAAAATGCAATAGTTTTTTTAATTTTTTTTCGCAAATTATTTTTAATCTCCTGGAATGAGGCAGAATTATCCGTATTTAATTGTGAAAAAATCTTCCTTTCCTCTTAAAATCTCTCGCATTCTCTTGTTTTCTCTTAAATCCTCCGAAAATCCTTCCGGAAGCCATACAGCACAGCAACTCCGCAAAAAAGGAGAAAAAAAGAAAGAATCCCGCGCCGCATCGCAGCATGAAAAACAGCGCTGTGAAACAGAGCACGGCGGAGAATAAAAAGGATATAGAATAACATATCCGGAACGCTGTGCGCTCTTCAGTCTTCAGTGCGGCGGCGCAGTATATGATCCTGTATCCGTCGTATCCGCGGACAGGTATAAGGTTGGAGAACGTGGTTATAAGATTTATAAGTGCGTATATAACGAAGAAATCCCCGAGTGAAAATGAGGCGGCAAAGGCTATCGCCGCTCCCAAAAGACTTGCCGCAGGTCCGGCCGCGGCAGATATTATCTCCTCTTTATAGCTGAGGCTCTTTTTAGGGACGATCATAAGTCCGCCCATCCGCGCTTTTACTCCTCCGTGCGGGATGCCGAGCGCGAGCATCGCTCCGATGTGGCCCGCCTCATGAAAGAGCGCGGCCGATAAAGTCATGAGCGCAGTCTCGGGGGAGTCGAAACCGAAGAGCAGGGTTATGCTCAGCAGCAGCGGCAGAGCTCCGTGCAAAATCACCGCCGTTTTTATAAGTCCTCTGTAAAAACTCAAAGCCTGACCTCACCTCCGCATATATCATAAGCTATTCTAAGCAATAGCATCGCAAGGATCACATATGCGGCGATCGCCGCGGCGTATTTGAGACTGCCCATAAAAATGCGCCTTTCCCGCGCCGTATACTAGGATAAAAATAATATCGCGGCGCGATATTTTATTTTTGAAGTTATAACCGGGCTTAAAATAAAATTTGAAATAAAGTTTAAAACAAAGCTTGAAATAAAAAAGGACCTGATAGGGATATTTTTTGTATTATAGTCCCCGATATCGATGAAACTGCCCGCATTGCGATGAGGATGAGATATCATGCATTGCTACGACAGTATATATTTATACGTTTTTAATATGTATTTTATTATCTCAGTGCGCCGGATACGTCTATCGGTAAATAAAAAACACGGGCGTTAAAAACGTCCGTGTTTTTCGTGTCCCAGAGTGCCTTTGCCTGCTCTGAGATCACCGGAATATATATTTTTTGTGTATCTTCGGCAGAGATACCATTGACGGAGAATATACGTTGGATACGCTCCCGTCACGGTTTTCAAGTATTATTTCTGTGTTCTTGGAAATACCTAGCACTTTAGCGCGTCGGAAGATCCCGTTTTTGTCTCGGAGCATAACGTAATGGCCGCGGAGCAGGGAACGCTCTCTGTACTCGTTGACAAAAGCTCCTCCTCTTCCCGGGTCATTGTACATGGTAAAAAGCTGATTAAGTATGCTGTCCGCCATAAGACAGGTTTCGGTTTGCTTTTTTCCGCTGAATACCTTCTTTATGATGTCTCCGAGCCGACTGGGAAAGTCCGATTGAGACACGGAGACCGAGAAGTTGATTATAAGGTATTCGTACTCCGCCGCACTGCGCAGTTTTCCCTCTATTCCTGCGCTGCCTACTTTGTGACCGTTGCAGTATACGGCAGACGGCCATACTACACCTATGCGTGAGTCGGTATATTCTTCCAGCGCGTGGATGAGCGCCACTGTTGCCATGGCAAGCAGAAAGCCGGACTGGGAAGGGAAGATAGAGGGACGCAGTACCGAGGATACGCTTATCGTCTCGGCTCCGTCGTGTTTCCCGCCTTTTTTGCCGTGTGACGGACCGCAGTATATAATTGAGTAGCCGTCCGGGCATCCCTCCTCTGCGCGTATTTTTGCGACCTCTGAGGTGTTAATGGGAGCCGTGTGAACCTCGGTCCGTATGACCCTGCCTCCGACGGAGCGCATATTCATTATGTCTCCGACAGCGTTTGAAATTTCATTCATATTGGATCAGCCTCCGCCGGTCTTGATGTTACTTTGATATCAGTAAGCCTTGCCCCAGTATACGAGCGCTTTTGCCGGTCTGCCGCAGCATACGCATCTGTCGGAGATGCTCTCTGCGTTAAAGGGCATGCATCTCGAGGAGAGGTCTGCCTCTTCTTTTATCTTATTCTCGCACGCCTCGTCTCCGCACCACATCGCCTTGATATATCCGCTCTGTTCTGAGGCTATCTTCTTGAGCTCCTCCATATCGAGAGCCTGGAACGTGCGTTTTTCCCTGTTTTCGAGAGCTTTTGCGTAGAGTGCCTTAGTGAGCAGATCCATTTCCTCGCGCACTGCCGTAACGACAGCGTCGAGCGGGAGCACTTTTTTCTCTCTGTTGTCTCGGCGGACGAGCACGCAGCTGTTTGCCTCTATATCGCGGGGACCTATCTCTATTCTGAGCGGAACTCCGCGCATTTCGTGCTCTGCGAACTTCCAGCCCGGGCTTTGCTCAGAATCGTCCGTCTTGACTCTTATTCCGGCATCCGAAAGGGTCTTGCGCAGCTTTTCTGCAGCTTCGAGAACTCCGCTTTTATGCTGCTGTACCGGGATTATGATGACCTGTACGGGCGCGACTGCGGGCGGGAGAACAAGTCCGCTGTCGTCTCCGTGCGTCATTATTATTCCACCGATTATTCTTGTTGAAACTCCCCATGAGGTCTGGTTGCAGTATTTGAGCTTGTTGTCGCTGTCAAGATACTGAATGCCGAATGCTTTAGCAAACCCGTCACCGAAATTGTGCGAGGTACCGCCCTGGAGCGCCTTTCCGTCGTGCATGAGTGCCTCAACGGTGTAGGTCGCCTCTGCGCCGGCAAATTTCTCTTTGTCGGTCTTCTTGCCGCGGATGACCGGCATGCCGAGATCCTGCTCGAAGAAGTCGGCATAGAGGTTAAGCATCATGACTGTCCTCTCCTCAGCCTCCTCGCGTGTGCGGTGCATCGTATGACCCTCCTGCCAGAGAAACTCGCGGCTCCTGAGGAACGGGCGCGTGGTCTTTTCCCATCTGACGACGGAGCACCACTGATTGTAGAGCTTGGGCAGATCACGGTAGGATTTTATTATATTTGCGTAGTGGTCGCAAAACAGAGTCTCCGACGTCGGACGGACGCAGAGACGCTCCTGAAGCTTTTCCTCGCCTCCCATAGTGACCCATGCGACCTCGGGGGCAAATCCCTCGACATGATCCTTTTCCTTATTGAGCAGGCTTTCCGGGATGAAGAGAGGCATATATACGTTCTCGACCCCGGTCTCCTTGAATCTTTTGTCGAGTATGCTCTGGATATTCTCCCATATAGCATAGCCGTAAGGGCGTATTATCATACAGCCTTTTACGCTGGAGTAATCGATGAGATCGGCCTTTTTAACTATGTCGGTGTACCACCGCGCGAAGTCCTCCTCCATAGGAGTGATTTGTTCGACGAATTTCTTGTCGTTTGCCATAAAGGTCCCCCAATAAATGTGATTCAGCACGGCATTCGGAGCAGAACTGTCCTGCGCGGCTCCGGTGTCAACTGTAACAAAGTTTATATATTATATAACATAGAAAGAAATTTGTCAAGGGGATCGGGGATGCGCTCAGGGCGCGTCTTTTCTCTCCCGGCGGATGCGCTTTCAGAGCGCAAGACGATCGTATTCGACTTTTTATATATATTTGAGCCACAATCGTCCGATCTTTTGGACATAACGGAAAAAGTTCGCGCAAAGGGAAGGAAATTTGCAAAATCACTTGAAATAACTTTCATAATATACTATAATGTATAGGAAAAACAGCCTTTAAATCAAAAAAATGAAATTATCTTAAGGCGGATAATTCAAAAAGGGAAAGAAAATGGTATATTCAAAGATGTCGGACGAAGAGCTTCTCAAGCTTGAGGGGGAGCTCGAAAAAAAATATCGCGAGTATCTTGGGCTCGGGCTCAAGCTCGATATCTCGAGGGGAAAGCCGGCGACGGCTCAGCTCGATATTTCGGATGGGATACTTGAGGCGCTGAAGCCCGGTGACTGCCGGTCGGAGAGCGGATTTGACTGCCGGAATTACGGCCTCGGAGACGGGCTCCCGGAGATGAAGAGATTTTTCTCGGGATTTACCGGAGTTCCGGAAAAGAACATAATAGTCGGCGGTAACTCCAGCCTTCAGCTCATGTATGATGCGATGGTGCGCTGCATGCTATACGGAACAGTAGGTTCCGAGCGTCCGTGGTGCGAGGTAAAGGGCAGGAAATGGTTGTGCGTCGTACCGGGATATGACCGCCATTTCGCGATAACCGAATCTCTGGGATTTGAGATGATAAATGTAGATATGAAGGAAGACGGCCCCGATATGGATGCGGTCCGCCGCCTTGTCAAAGATCCGGACGTCAAGGGTATCTGGTGTGTTCCCAAGTATTCTAACCCGACCGGAAACACATATTCCGACGAGGTGGTAAGAGAGCTTGCATCAATGGAGTGCGCCGCTCCCGATTTCCGTATTTTCTGGGACAACGCATATGCTATACACGATCTTGCGGATAAGGGGGACAGCCTCGCCGATATATTTGCCGAGGCGGAGAAAGCAGGGCATGAGGACAGGATATTCTATTTCACCTCGACCTCTAAGGTGACGTATCCTGGCGCCGGTGTTGCAATGATCGCGGCGAGCGCGGCTAACCTTGCGCTTATAAAATCGATAATGAACGTGCAGACGATAGGATACGACAAGCTCAATCAGTTAAGGCACATAAGATTTTTCCGAGATGCGGACGCGGTCAGCGCTCATATGAGGAAGCATTCCGAGATAATGCGTTCCAAGTTCGACGCAGTACTGAACGGCTTTTCCGCGATAAAGGACTGCGGGATAGCTGAATGGACGAATCCGAGGGGCGGTTATTTTATAAGCCTTGACGTGATGGACGGCTGTGCCTCAGAGGTATACCGGCTCTGCAAGGAGGCGGGACTCACCCTGACCGGCGCCGGAGCGACTTTCCCGTACGGACGCGATCCGCGTGACAGGAACCTCAGGATAGCGCCGACCTATTGCGGTGAGGAGGAGGTCGGCACCGCGATCGGGATACTTGTAACGGTCATAAAGCTCGTGAGCGTTCGCCGCATCCTGGCAGACAGAAAAACTGCCTGAGTAGGTTTTATGGCAATTCCGGCTGAAAGCATAGTGTGTAAGACCGCATTTTTGCCGCTCGGACTTCCGTCTTCAGATCCTTTCCGGACGGATACCGCCGTTTTTCCGACGTCGGTAAGACTTCAGGAGTGCGGTACAGATATACCGATAGATCATGCCGTATGACCTCAGTCGTCGCCGGTTATAAATATTCAGATGTGCTTTGCGCGGAGCGCTGTTGGCGCTCCGCGTTTTTTAAACGCCTCAAAACTGTAAAAACAGTTGCAACAGAGCGGCTCAAGTGATAAAATAATATTCACAGGTAAACGAGCGGATATACAACATCAGCGACCCGCTTTTCTCACATGTGCCGGTTTTTTGAGTAAATACCTGGGCAAAATAATAAATATAATACCGGGAAAAACTGCCGAAATGCAGACAGACGGGCAGAATTGTCCGTACTTTTGCGCGTATTTGGAGGGAATATGGAACTGAGCGCCGCAGAAAAAAGAGTTAAGGAGCTGAGACGGCTCATTGAGTATCATTCTCAACGCTATTATAATGAGGACTCTCCGGAAATATCGGACTATGAATATGACGCGATGCGGCGCGAGCTAGAGTCGCTTGAGGCGGAATTTCCGGAGCTGGATTCTCCGGACTCTCCGACAAAGCGGGTTGGCGGCGCTCCTCTCGATAAATTTGAAAAGGTGCGGCACGAGGTTCCTATGGGTTCGCTCACGGACGTTTTTTCATTCGAGGAGCTGGACGCGTTTATAGACAGGATGGATGCCGAGACAGGCGGAGAGACCGTATTTTCCGTAGAGCCGAAGATAGACGGGCTCTCTGTCTCGCTAATATATGAGAACGGTATTTTCGTCCGCGGCGCAACGCGCGGGGACGGAATGGTAGGAGAGGATGTGACTTCTAACCTGAGAACAGTCAGATCGGTGCCTCTCCGCCTCTCGGAGCCGCTCCCGTACATTTGCGTGAGAGGCGAGGTATATATGCCGCGCCGCGTTTTCGACGAGCTGAATGAGGCGCGCGAGGCGGACGGACTGCCGCTGTTTGCAAATCCGAGAAATGCGGCCGCGGGCTCGCTGAGACAGCTCGATCCCAGGATCGCGGCGTCACGCCGGCTCGAAATATTTATATTTAATCTTCAGAGCGGCTCGCTGTATATGGACGGCAGGGAAGCACTTACCCACACTGAATCTCTCGACAGATTGTCTGAACTGGGCTTTACCGTCCTGCCTCACCGCAGGACACTGAGCGGAAAAGCGGCGGTCAGGGAGCATGTTGAGCGGCTCGGCGAGTTGCGCTCCGAACTTCCGTTCGATATGGACGGCGCAGTCATAAAGGCGGACAGTTTCCGGGACAGAATTATAGCCGGAGAGGGGACCGCCACGCCTAAATGGGCGGTCGCTTATAAATATCCGCCGGAACTCAAAAAGACAAAATTGCTGTCAGTGTCGGTCCAGGTCGGACGTACCGGTGTGTTGACTCCGATAGCTAATCTTGAGCCGGTCAAGCTCGCCGGGTCGGTCGTCTCCCGCGCGACACTGCACAATGCTAATTATATAGCTGAGAAGGATATAAGGATAGGAGACAGCGTACTTATACGCAAGGCGGGCGATATAATACCCGAGATAGCGGAGAGCGTAAAGGAGGACCGCGACGGAGACGAGGAGTTTTTCGCAATGCCAAAGCTCTGTCCCTCATGCGGTCATCCCGTCACGGTCGAGGATGGAGCGGCGGTGCGCTGCACCTATCCCGGATGCCCGGCGCAGAAATCGAGGGGGATAATCCATTTCGCATCCAAGGGCGCTATGAATATAGACGGACTCGGTACGCAGATAGTCGAGCAGTTGCTCGTGAACGGCCTTATAGATGGTCCGGCGGATCTCTATTCCCTGAAGGTGGAGGAGCTTGAGGGGATGGACCGAATGGGCAGAAAGAGCGCGGAGAATCTTGTTGCGGCGATAGACCGGTCACGCTCAGCGGGACTTGAACGCGTTATATACGCTCTCGGTATCCGTCAGGTCGGAGAGGTCGCGGCAGAGTCGATAGCCAGGCGCTTCGGAACTATGGAGAGGTGTATGGAGGCGACCTTCGATGAGTTCTGTGCGATAGGGGATATAGGCGAGATAACCGCAACAAATCTTGTCGAATATTTTTCCTCGGATGAGAACAGGCACCTGATAGCCGAGCTTGAGGAGCGCGGAGTCTCGATGACCGCCGGAGTCGCCCCCGAGACCGGAAACGGCTTTGCCGGACTTACATTCGTATTGACCGGCACTCTGCCCAGCATGACCAGAGATGAGGCGACCGCACTGATTAAGGCTCGCGGGGGCAAAGTCTCCGGCTCCGTCTCCGGAAAGACATCTTATGTGCTCGCGGGTGATGAGGCAGGCTCGAAGCTCACTCGTGCAAAAGAACTCGGCGTGACTGTTATAGACGAGGAGACTTTCAAGAAAATGCTCTGACAAAAAAAGCGAACCTTTCTCAGGTTCGCTTTTTGACAACAAATAATTACATATCAGATCATTTTGACTTTTCCACGCCGGTATCTTGAATATACTATCAGCAGAGTAATGCCGTTGAGCAACGCGCTCACTGCCCAGGTTATCGGATAGCATACATAGACATTGTCGAGCGTCGGAGACAGGGGATAAATGAAATTCATCCACAGCGTGCGGATCCCCAGTATGCTGAATATTGAGTTAGCGGCAGGTATAGCGGAGTATCCGAACGCCTGGTTGGAGGAGACGAAAATATTGTTGAATCCGGTTATAAAGTAAAATACCATATTATACTTCATACGCACGACGCCGTATTCTATCGCCATGATCTCGCCGGGTATGTACAGAGCGAGGAGCCCTTTTCCGAACAGGTAAGAGGAGACTCCGCCCACTGTGGCGATCAGTATGCAGAACATTCCGCAGCAGAGTATTGACCGTCTGACACGTTCAGGTTTTTTTGCGCCGATATTTTGTCCTATGAAAGCTATTGCGGCGCTTCCGAACGAGGTGACCATTGTTCCCGTGAGGCTCTCGACGGACGCGGCGGCGGAGTTGCCGGAGATAGCGGCGGTGCCGAAGGAGTTTATCGCGGACTGTATCTGAAGATTGGATATTGAGTAAAGCGAGTTCTGTATCGCGCTGGGAGTTCCGTAGCGTATAAGTTTGATGACTATATCCTTTTTGAGGCGCAGATCTTTGAGGTACAGCTTGGTCGAGTCATCAAGGGACATCAGCTTTCTTACAACGAGATAAGCACTGAGGTACTGTGAAACAGTGGTGGCGGTCGCGACGCCGTCGACATCCATACTGAAAAGAGTCACGGTGATAACGTTCAGCACTACGTTTACAAGTCCCGATACGGCGAGATAAATGAACGGAGATTTGGTGTTCCCCTTGGCCTTGAGTATTGCGGCGCCGAAGTTATATATCATATTGGCGGGTATGCCTATCGAATATATATTAAGGTACAATACAGAGCCTGCGAGACATTCCTCCGGACAGTCTGTTGCTTCGAGGAGCGGGGAGGAGAAGGCGAGCATAACGCACATTATTATGAATCCGAGGATAGCGCTGAAGAGCATCGAGGTATGTACGGCGTCCTTGATGCGCTCGTCGCTGTGGTTCCCGAAAAACTGAGACAGTATTATGCTGACTCCTATCGACATACCGATGAAGGAGTTGACTATCAGCGCCGTTATAGGACCCGTGGCTCCGACTGCGGCGACTGAGACCTGACCTGAGAAGTTGCCGATGACGATCAGGTCGGCGGCGTTGTAGAGCACCTGAAGAAGTCCTGCCGCCATTATCGGAAGGCTGTAAATTATAACGTTCGGGAGTATCTTTCCCTCGGTCATGTTGACATTTTGATTACTGTGCATAGCTCGCCCGATTTGCGGTATCGCCTCCGTTCGTCCGGTCGCATAGAACGGCCGTATGCTATTTTCGGCATATGTAAAACAATTATGTAAAACAATTTTAGCATAGCGGTATACAAAAGTCAAGCATATATAAGCTTTTTGTTAAATATGTATTAACAAATATAAATAAGTAAAAATAAAGGCGGTGCTTTATGAAAAATAACGGGATCTTTAAAATAGAAGAAGTAGACGCGAATTTTGCTTCGGTCTCCGCCGACGGTCTCGGAGAGATCGAATGGTATGACGCGGCAGGCGGGGGATTCGATATATACGGAGTTATGCATGACGAGGATAACGGCTTTTTTCGTATGACGCCTGAAATAGCCGAGACGGTGAGCCCGGGTGTTGCGGGGCTCTGTTACCATACCTCCGGCGGCCGCATACGCTTTTCGACAGATTCTCCGTATATTGCGGTAATATGCGAGAACGGAGGCTGTGGTCTGATGGGACATATGCCGCTCCTCGGTTCAAACGGATTCGATCTTTACCGCGACGGGTATGCGGGAAGCACTTATGCCGGTTCCGCCGTTCCGCCTGTATCTGAAATGCGGGAGAACTCATATTTTTCAGTTATAAAAATAAAGTCGGTGAACGGGAAAACAGAAAACTATACTTTACATATGCCGCTTTACGGCAGAGTCAAAAAACTTCTTATAGGTATAAGAAAGGGAAGCGTGCTCGGCAATGGCGCGAGATATAAAGATATCCCGCCGGTAGTTTTTTACGGCAGCTCGATAACCCAGGGCGGCTGTGCATCGCGCCCGGGGCTGGGATATACCAATATGATCTCCCGGCTCTTAGAAACGGACACTCTCAATCTGGGATTTTCAGGAAGTGCACGCGGGGAGCGCGCGATCCGCGAATATATCGCGGGGCTCGATATGTCCGCGTTCGTCTCTGATTACGATCATAATGCCCACAGTGCTGAGGAGCTGGAAATGACCCATTACCCGCTTTACGAGGCGGTCAGGCGCACGCATCCGGATATACCGTATATAGCGGTCAGCCGCCCGGACGCCCGGTTCTGCGATCCGGAGGATACAGAGAAGCGCAGGAGCATCATCCGAGATACCGTGAGGCGGGCAAGGGACGGCGGGGATAAAAACGTATACTTTATCGACGGAGCAGAACTGTTTGATGGCGCCGGCGCGGACGAGTGTACTGTGGACGGCTGTCACCCCAACGATATAGGCTTTATGAGGATGGCAGGGAAGATAGGAGCCGTTATAGCCGATGCCTTGGGCATCCATTTGTGAATTAGTCCTATTACTCTTTATTCGACAACTCTTTATTTGACGTTCTTTTCAGGACGTTATATCCGCAGGATGACTGAATACTCTTGAATATATACATAAAATAGATATTATGATCAAATTATGAATAATTGATGAATTGCAACAATGATTTATGAAATTATTTATATAAAAATTGAAATAAATAATATTTGCAGCATATGAGTCATATTATTTTTATTCATTTGTTGAAAAAGATATAAAAAGAATAAAAAAGCAAATATTATCAAAATAAATCCGCATAATGCCGAGGTTTTATATAACATATCAAATAAATTTCCAAGCATACGACCGTATATATACTATGAATATTTTTGATATATTTTGATTTTATACAAATTATTTACATATATGAACAATTTTTACAATCATATCGATGTTGTATTTGTGTATTGATGAATTATCGCATGTTTTTTACAAGATACGTATCACCGCGTTGTTGTGCTATACTTTTTTATGTGAATTTTTACGTGGAGGATTTTCGATGCTTTGCGATTCATTTAAAGAAGATTCCTGCGGAACGGTGATCAGGCAGGACGTTTCGGAATTTGGCGGGGTAGCCGTCAGATACCGCCTTTATGTGAAACGGGAAAACAATACCGCGATGTATTCGATATTTGCAGAGGGGGAGACCTACGGCGGCGCATCTTGTATAAGTGGATTTTCAAATTCACTAGGTGACGCTGTCAGATTTTATAATTCGGTCGTAAAGGCGGTCGTCACGCCGTCTACTCTCAGATATGTGTACGAAGATGAGCGTGGATGATTCACCGCAAAATAATTAAATAAAGCGGAGCGGCCCGTGAACCCCGCTTTTATCCGGCAGAGACGAGCTCTCTGCCGGATTTTTTTACTTGATAAATTGCCTTGACAACCGTTTCCTCGGTGTGATATACTGAGACGGAATTTCAGGTGTATTATTCAAAAAGATCAAAGGAGGTCAATATGTCTCTTCTGAGGTTAAAGGATATAGGGAAAATATATGTGACAGGGGATTCGGTCGCGGTAGGTATCCGCGGTGTCAATCTGGAATTTGACCGAGGTGAGTTCGTTGCTGTTACAGGTAAGTCGGGCAGCGGTAAGACGACCTTACTGAACGTTATAAGCGGAATGGACACATATGAGGAGGGCGAACTGTTCATAGAAGGGGAGCCGACCTCACATTACAGTCAGCGCGATTGGGAATATTACCGTGAAAAATATATTTCCTTTATTTTTCAGGATTATAATATAATCGAGAGCTTTACGGTCCTGCAGAATGTCGAGCTTGCACTGTCGGGGATAAGATCGCGACGCGAGCGCCGGCGCAAGGCGCTTGAGCTGATAGAGCGGGTAGGGCTTTCGGATTACAAATCGCATAAGGGATCAAAACTCTCCGGAGGTCAGAAACAGAGGACGGTCATAGCCCGCGCTCTCGCGAAGGACAGCCCTATAATCCTCGCGGATGAGCCTACCGGAAATCTTGACAGCCACACGGCCGCGGAGATAGTTTCTCTGTTAAAAGAGATATCGAAAGACAAGCTCGTTATAGTCGTTACTCATTCGATAGATCAGTTTGCTGATTATGCTACCAGAGAAATAAGGGTATTCAACGGTCAGATCGCCTCTGATACAGTGCTCCGCAGCTCGGAAAAGGTGTCCGGAGCAATAAAGGACCCGGGGGCTGAGGGCGGCAAGAGGATCACTTCTGTCTTGCATAACGGCGCTATCCTTGGAGTCAGCAGGTTTTTCGCTAAGCCAAAGCTGTCTGCTTTCATGATATTGCTGATGTTCATTGCGACATTCGGAATATTCCTGATAACCGCGTCGAGTCAGTCCTCGTTTTCGCTTTTGAGTAAGAAAAATCTGTTTACATATTATCCCGGAAGGGGAGTGGTGATCCGGCGCGACGGCAATGCGGTCACGGAAGCGGAGCTGGAAAAGCTGAAAAATGATTTTCAGCTTGAAAGTTATATGCGCTATGACGCTGCGCTTGACAAAAGCATCACTATGACTTTCGAGAACGGCGACAATACCGTCAACGTCGATTTCAGATTTTCCCGCCTTGGGAAGGAGACCCCGGATATAGGTCGTGTTCCGGAAAAAGCCGGAGAGGCAATGGTGTCGTGCCCTATATCCATGAAGAAATTTTTCGGAGACGGGGAGATAAAGACAGACACTCTTTCGATCCTGTCCGGATACAGCGAACTGAGTATAGTCGGCGTAAAATATTACAAAGACAATACTATACCGGCGTCGATCGTAATGACAGACGAGGGCCTCTCGGCTGTTTCCGACGCGCTGTATATGAGCGAAAATTCGTTCTCGATCAATTTCAATCATTCTTTTTATTATGGTGAAGATGAAATACCCGTCTTTCAGACTTCTATGAGCAGCGGCTGTCAAATAAAGGTCGATCCTGATCTCAGAGGCGATGAAATATATTTTACAGGCTACATTTCATACAGCCTTGAAATGGACCGAAAAAGCGCGGAGAACATGTACGGAGATGATTACGAGCTTATCGAGCGCGTGGAGAATTTTATCATAAGCAGTGACAGCTATTCTGGCGCATCTTCCAGATTGAATATCGATGTCGAGCTCGTTTCCGGAAAGAATGCTGCGAACGATAAAGCTGAAGATGCACTTGATGTACTTTTTATCTCCTCCGACATTATGGGAAAGATCCTCAACTCCTTCAGAGACAATGAATATCTCCAGGCGTCTTTATTCTTCGTTGACGATCAACAGCTGTATTCTTCACTGGATGCGCTGGGAGAGCGCGGATACACCTGCGTTCCTTCAGACTCGACTTATACCGAGACGGAGATCGGAGTTGTGATACTTTCATATATAATGGTGCTGGCGGCCATTTTCATATGGTGTCTGCTCGTTTTGTTCCTCGGAGTTTTCATATATATCGGATCGTCGCGGTCGATCATCGCAAATATGGGCGACACCGCGATACTGCGTTCAATGGGTATAAAACAGAGCGAGATAAAGATATCTCTCTATGTTCAGACGCTTTTGTCTGTTATCCCCGCGTATATACTTGTTGCGGTGCTTGCGTATGTGATATACAGCATACCGGCGACGAACGGCTTGCTGTCGTATATGCATCTGCGGAGTTATATACTGATCGCTCTCGGCATATTGCTCCTGGATATTTATATAACAGTCAAATATAATAAGAAGCTGTTCAAGGACAGCGTGAGGAAGACTCTGAGGGGAGGTGACGGCGCATGATACGGATAAATAAGCTGAATAAATATTACAACCGCAGGAAATCAAACGAGATACATGTAATAAACGATGTGGATCTCGAGCTCCCGGACTGCGGGATGGTCGCGATCTTCGGAAAATCCGGAAGCGGAAAGACGACGATGCTGAATGTGATAGGCGGTCTTGACAGCGCCGACAAAGGCAGCGTCGAGTTGAACGGGAGCAAAGTAACTCCCAACGCCAACGTCGCAAGGAATCGGGACATAGGCTATATTTTTCAGAACTATAATCTTCTCAAAGATGAGAGCGTGTTCGACAATGTCGCTCTTGCACTTCGTCTGATCGGCATACATGACCGCGAGGAGATAAACCGCAGGACGATGGCTGCGCTCGCCGCTGTCGGTATGGATAAATACAGGAACCGCCTCCCTGGCTCCCTTTCCGGAGGGCAGCAGCAGAGAGTGGCGATCGCCCGTGCTATCGTTAAAAATCCGAGGGTAATACTTGCCGACGAACCGACCGGAAATCTTGACGAGCAGAATACGATCATGATCATTGAACTGCTGAAGCAGTTATCAGAGGATCGCCTGGTCTTGCTCGTTACACACGAGGAGGATCTCGTAGAGTCGTACTGCACGCGGATAATCGACGTTGTGGACGGCAGAGTGGTATCCGTTCGTGACAACGGCGCGGACGGCAATTATTCCGGCAGGGACCGTCACGCTTTGTATCTCGGAGAAATGGAAAAGAGGGTAGTTAGCTCGGACACGGTCTCGGTCGAGTATTACGGAGATATTATACCCGATGTAAAGCTCAGGCTGATAAATCACAACGGAGCCCTGTACCTCGATTCCGGCAAGACTCCGATAAAGCTCCTGGACGGCTCATCGGAGCTGAAGATACATGAGGGAAAATATGAGGAGAGAAAGAGCGAGCCTCAGGAAAAGCGCTTGGATCTCGAGGAGCTCTCTTCGGTAAAAGCGGGGAAGTGCGGCAGCGGATTTACATTTGTCGGCTCCATAGTTAACGGTTTCCGAACAAATTTCGGAAAGAATAAAAAGCTGAGGAAGGCAATGAATCGCGGGCTTGTCATATTTGCGGCGGCGTTCGTGTTTCTGATAGCAAACTGTTCTACTGTTTTTGCCGATATCGAAAAAGTAGACACTCGTTATAATAAAAACACTATATTTTTGAACAATGAAAATCTGATCGGTAATGACGACTGGAACGAGGAAGAGTTGTTTGCCATGCAGGGCCGCTCCGGAATAGAGACGATAGTTCCCGGGTATAACAATTTTTACGACAAAAACGGATACCTCGACTTTAGCTTTTCGATCGGCAATTTTTCTACGTATAACTACGGAAGCTCTCAGAACAAACTTGAGGCTCTGCCTCTTCCGGTGAGCGTTATCGGTGACCGCGGCGCTCTTTCCGGAACAACTGATCCCGGATTGATGGAAGTAGTTGTCTCAAAGGGTATGGCAGACGATATAATAGAGCAGATGGGTATGAGCTTTATAAAAACCTATGACGATATAATAGGGCTTAAATGCAGATGCTCGTTGAGGTACGGCTTTAATTTCTTGGTTTCCGGTATAGTTGACGACAGCGACAGGTGTATATATTTTTCCGACTTGATGTATCTGTACTTTATAAACGAAGGGGCGCCCTCATTTTATCCGTACTCTTTCGTCGCCGGGCAGATGGACAAATACCCTGCGCCCGTTGGAAATGAGATATATATTGTCGTGAATAAATATACCTCCGGATACGTTGTGGGAGATACGATCGATGTAAACGGCAAGAGTTATATATATAAAGGCGATATAGATGTAAGTGATCAAACTAATCCGGGAAACGGTTTCTATATAGGAAACGCTGAATATATATTGAGTGATGACGCATATTGGGAGTTTTATCGTACACTTGACTCAAGATACGGCGTTTATGCCATATACTGCAGTGACGTTGAGGCGGCGGCGTCCGCTCTCTCTCAGAAATACGGAGATAATGTCATAACTCCGGATGATATAAGACAGGAAATGATGGACAGCATCAGGACTTCCGTAAACGTAAAGCTGATATTCATGGCGGTCATAGTCGTTCTTATGTTTGTATGCCTGATGTTCATAATGCGCTCTTCAATGATGAACCGCATAAAAGAGATAGGAATATACCGCGCCATAGGTACCAGCCGGAAGAATATAATTTTCCGCTTTGCGGTGGAGAGTATTCTCGTGTTCTTACTGACTATTTTTATCGGGTATATCCTCGCGAGCGCAGTCATCTGGAGCCTGGTCACAGTGAGCCCGCTGTTAGTGTCGGTGCTTAATTATCCTGTATGGATGGCCGCTCTGGCTCTTGTATTCCTGGTGCTTATCAGTATAATCAGCGGTACTGTTCCCGTATTCTCGCTGACGTCAAAGACTCCGGCCGAAATATTGTCAAAATACGATATATGACTTTTGCCGTGCCGGCAGAAGCAAAACAAAAAAAGGCTCCGCCAGCCGGATTTGTCCGGCTGGCGGAGCTGTTTTTACAGATATGTAATCAGGATTTTTGCTCCTCTTCGTCATTTTTCTTGAGGTATATTTTGTCTATATCTGCGCTGCTGGCATGACGTATTATGCTGTCTATGCCGTTTTTGCAGTTAGCTTTGGACGTATACCCCTGAGAATGGCATATAGTATCTCCGTTCGGAGCGTTGAGGCGGAAGCGGTACTGACCGCCGTTGTCAAGATATATCTCCCACTTCGGGTTTTTCTTCTCGGTGTAATTCTGCAGAGTGCGATCTTCTATTTCGGCTATCGGCGCATTCTTTATGACGCTGTTTATACCGTTTATGGCGCTCTGTGTTGAAGAATATATCTGAGACGTAGCTATTATAACATGGTTTGAGGCGTAGAGATTAAATACGAATCTTCCGTCCTTTGCCTTCTTTATCTCGAATCGCCCGGAGGAACTGCGTATAACGTCCTCGCTTGCCTCGTCGTCTAATGCCGCGTCCTTGTCGTTTTTATTTTCGGGCGCGGGCTTGGGAGCTTTTGCGGGCTCCGGCTTTTTCTCTTCAGATTTGACCGTCTTAGCGGACTCCGGCTTTTTCTCTGCAGGTTTTGCATTTTTTGCAGTCTCGGATTTTTTATCGTCTGACTTTGCAGCGTCCGTAGTCTCAGTTTTTTTGTCGTCTGGTTTTACGGCTTTTTCAGATTCGGTTTTATTCTCCTCTGTGTTTACCGCAACGGCTTTTTTCTCATCGGTATCGACCGGTTTGGCAGGCTTCGGCGTTTTCCCCTCGGATTTTACCGCCGACACCGGCTTTTTTTCTTCTTCCTTGGATGCGTCGGAGACATTTTCTGTGCTTTTTGCCGCCTCCTCAGCTATTCTCGTGGACTTTTTCTTGTCTTTCCCGAAAAGTTTTTGAAAGAATCCCATAACAGCCTCCTTGACCGTCCGTACAGGCGCGGGCGTATAAATTAATTATTTTATATATTGATTCTAACATATAATTCGACAATCTTCAAGTCCGTTTTCGATTTTTACCTGTATTTTCATATTTTTAAGGAGGAATTTTGGCATTTTATGCCGAAACTATGCATTTTTTGCCGTTGTACGTGGTCATACAGCGTCATTTTTCATTTGCAGCGTCATTTTTCATTTTTCTCAGAGCCGACAGCGCCTCCGCTATCCCCCCGATCTCATCGATCAGTCCGCATTCGACAGCTTCCCAGCCGTTCAGTATAGTTCCTATGTCATTGGCAAGTGCGTCGGTGCGCGACAGCATGGTCCGGAAATTCTCCTCACTGACAGAGGAATGCGCAGTTATAAATCTTATGATGCGGTCCTGCATTTTATTCAGATAATCAAACGCCTGCGGAACTCCGAGCACCATTCCGGTAGTTCTGACCGGGTGTATCGTCATCGTAGCCGACGGCACTATGAATGAGCGTCTGGCGCAGACTGCGAGCGGAACGCCTATCGAATGTCCGCCGCCGAGAACCACGGACACGGTCGGCTTTTCCAGGCTGGCGATGACCTCTGCGATCGCAAGCCCCGCCTCCACATCTCCTCCGAGAGTATTGAGCAGCACAAGTATGCCGTCAACCTTTTCACTTTGGTTAAGGGCGACCAGCAGCGGTATGACCTGATCGTATTTTGTGCTCTTTTGGTTTTGCTCGGCGGTGTAGTGTCCTTCTATCAGACCGCAGATGGACAGGCAGTAGAACGCTCCGTCTTTTCCTACGGCAGGCGTCAGCCCGTCCTCTGTGTTGTTCTTTTCCGGTGTTGCGGCATCGTTATCCATAAGTGCATCTCCGTTGTTTTTTTGTTATTTTGTCCTGTTCGTCGGAATACTATCCTTGCGCGCGCGAAATAAAATTTTTTATGATTATACATTTACTTTTCCGCTCATGTGTGCTATAATCTTAAGAGGACTGCGGATATCCGTCGGAATTGAGCCGCAGATACGCAGATACAGTGTAAAAATAAGCAGTAAAAGGAGTTTTCGGGAAATGAAAGAGATTCTTGTTGAAACATCCGCAAGACACATACACCTTACGACGGAAGCGGTAGAGGCGCTTTTCGGCAAGGGATATACACTTACGAAGAAAAAGGATCTGAGCCAGCCCGGTCAGTTCGCCTGCGAGGAAAAGCTTACGATAGTCGGACCGAAGGGTACGCTCAAGGCATCTATACTCGGACCGGTCAGAAGCGCAAATCAGGTTGAGATCTCACTCACCGATGCGCGCGCTATAGGAGTCCAGGCTCCGATAAGAGAGAGCGGTGACATCAAGGGATCCGCCGGATGCAAACTGGTCGGCCCTGCCGGCGAGCTCGAGCTTTCCGAGGGAGTCATAGCGGCGAAGAGGCATATACATCTCACCCCTGCAGACGCAGAGGAAATGGGCGTAAAGGACAAGCAGATAGTAGCCGTAAAGATAAATTCCGAGAGAAGCGCCGTCCTCTGTGACGTCGTAGTCCGAGTCAGCGACAAGTTCGCGCCCGCAATGCATATAGACACCGATGAGGCAAACGCGACCTGCGCTTTCGGCGCATGCAAGGGTATAGTTATAATTTGATCCCGCGATCCGGCGGGCGCGCCCGCCGCACAACAGTTAATTATTGAGAAGGAGATATAAAATGGCAGAAATCACTTATTCACATGAAGTTGAACAGATGTGCTGCGTCGCCAAAGGACCGAAGCACGGACCTGCTCCGATCCCCGAAGAGGGAAAATGGGTCAAGGTATACGAGATAAAGGATATAAGCGGCTTGTCTCACGGAGTGGGCTGGTGCGCACCTCAGCAGGGAATGTGCAAGCTCACGCTCAACGTAAAGGACGGTATAATCGAAGAGGCGCTCGTTGAGACCTGCGGATGCTCCGGAATGACTCACTCGGCGGCTATGGCGGCTGAGATACTCCAGGGCAAGACGATACTCGAGGCGCTCAATACCGACCTTGTATGCGACGCGATAAACGTAGCAATGCGCGAGATATTCAAGCAGCTTGCATACGGCCGCAGCCAGACCGCTTTCTCAGAGGGCGGACTTCCTGTCGGTGCATCGCTTGAGGATCTCGGAAAGGGGCTCCGTTCCCAGGTAGGCACTATATTTGCCACCAAGAAGAAGGGCGTACGTTATCTTGAGATGGCGGAGGGATATATCCTCAGCCTTGCTCTCGACAAGAATAACGAGGTGATAGGATACAAGTTCGTCCACCTCGGAAAGATGATGGATGCTATCCGCAAGGGCGTTCAGCCCGCAGAGGCATATGAGAGCAACATCAAGACCTACGGCAGATACAGCGAGGCGGACGGTGCTGTTAAGTACATCGATCCTCGTGCGGAATAAGGAGGAGATATAATGTCGAACAACGTAAAGTTTGAAGGATACGAGAGAAGGATCGAGAAGATAAAGAAATGTATGGCTGAGTACGGCATCAAGGATCTCGAGGACGCGCGCGATATCTGTCTGAACAAGGGTATAGACGTTGACGCAATAGTCAAGGGGATCCAGCCGATAGCGTTCGATAATGCTAGCTGGGCATATACGCTCGGCTGTGCGATCGCGCTCAAGAAGGGGATAACCAAGGCGGCTGACGCGGCTGAGGCCATAGGTATCGGTCTCCAGGCGTTCTGCATCCCCGGCTCCGTTGCAGAGAACCGCAAGGTCGGTCTCGGACACGGAAATCTCGGCGCAATGCTCCTCAGAGAGGAGACCAAATGCTTCTGCTTCCTCGCAGGACACGAGTCTTTTGCGGCAGCAGAGGGAGCTATCGGTATAGCAAAGAAGGCGAATAAGGTCCGTAAGGAGCCGCTCCAGATAATACTGAACGGTCTCGGGAAGGACGCTGCTTATATAATCTCGAGAATAAACGGATTCACTTATGTGCAGACCGATTACGACTTCTACAACGACGAGCTCAAGATCGTCAAGGAGATCCCGTACTCTGACGGAGAGAAGGCAAAGGTCCGTTGCTACGGTGCAAACGACGTTCTTGAGGGTGTTGCCATAATGAAGCACGAGAAGGTCGACGTTTCGATAACCGGTAACTCTACTAACCCGACCCGTTTCCAGCACCTTGTTGCCGGGACCTACAAGAAGTGGTCATATGAGAACGGCAAAAAGTACTTCTCAGTTGCCTCCGGCGGAGGAACGGGACGTACACTGCATCCCGACAACATGGCCGCAGGACCTGCATCCTACGGACTGACCGACTCTATGGGACGTATGCATGGTGACGCGCAGTTCGCCGGCTCTTCATCCGTTCCCGCACACGTCGAGATGATGGGTCTCATAGGCGCGGGCAACAACCCGATGGTCGGTATGACGGTCGCTATCGCGGTCGCTGTGGAAGAGGCGAGCAAGTGATATCGCCGCGCACAGCGGAATAATATAATGAATAAAGGATCGGCGCCTGCACCGTAGTGCAGGCGTCGATTTCCGCGCCCCGCTTTTTTGTCAAGGCGGGGCAATGCCATGCCCCCGCGGAAAACTGTCCGCGTTGGTAAAATAAATTCTGAACGGACCGGGGATCTATCTCCGGGAAAATGTGAGTGACTATGACAAAACAATTGCCCTGGTTGAATCTGCCTCATGAACTGTTTGAAAAGGCGGTCGCTTTTGCAAGAAAAAACGTCGTGATGCTCATCGCGCTCGTTGCGGCGGTGATTACCAGCATAGCTGTGCCGGTAGACGCGGAGTATATCGGTTATTTTGATTTTAAAACTCTGACGTGCCTGTTTTGCGTACTTGCCGTCGTGTCGGCTCTGCGAAATATAAATTTCTTTTACGTTATGGCGTATAAGGTGGTGCGGCTCTTCAAAAACGCCAGAATGAGCGTGCTCGCGCTGGTTTACATAACTTTTATCGGCTCTATGCTGATAGCAAACGATATGGCACTGCTCACATTTTTGCCGCTCGGATACTTTGTTCTCTCTGAGACCGGCAAAGAAAAATACATGGCGTTCACCTTTATAATGCAGAATATAGCGGCGAACCTGGGCGGCATGCTCACTCCGTTCGGCAATCCTCAGAACCTCTACCTCTATACGAAATTCAATATACCCAACCTTGAGTTCATGGGTATAATGGCCCCGCCGTTTTTGGTGTCTATCGCGCTGATAACAGTGTGCTGTTTTATATTCGTAAGGCCGGAGCCGCTCTCGCTGGGGGAGGAGAAGGTAACTCTGTCTCCGTCAAGGACGGCGATATATCTTGTTCTGTTCGCGCTTTCGATACTGATAGTTTTCCGCGGAATACCGTATTGGATCGGACTTATTGTAATACCTGTGGCGCTTTTGTTCCTGGACAGAAAGGCGCTTGCGGCAGTCGATTATCCCTTGCTTTTGACTTTCGTTTTCTTCTTCATTTTCGCGGGCAATATGGCGAGGATAGAACCGGTGAGAGAGCTGTTCTCCTTCCTGCTTGAAAAGAATACGCTGGTGTTCAGTGTTCTCTCGTGTCAGATCATAAGCAACGTTCCCTCATCGATACTTCTGTCTCAGTTCACGGGGAATTACCGCTCACTGCTCGTCGGCGTGAATATAGGAGGGGCGGGAACATTGATCGCGTCTCTCGCGAGCCTTATAACCTTCCGCGAGTATCTTAAGCACAATCCCGGAAAGAGCAGATATTATATTGCTCTTTTCTCTGCCTTTAACTTCGGATTTCTTGCGTTGCTCACCGGATTTTCGCTTGCTATCGGGCTGTGAGCGGCACACAAACGAAAAAAGCCACCCGGCAGGGTGGCTTTTTTCTTATGGCTCTGCACCTCAAATGCGGCGCAGTATTTATCTTGTGAGGAACCATGAAAATATGTAAACTATTATTATCAGAGGAGTTGCGAATACCAGCATGAGGAGCCCGGTCGTGCACTTATCCCAGATAAGCGCTCTCTCTTTTGGATCCTTGAATGCTTCTACGGTACGGCGGGACCCGTTCTTGATACCGCGGGCGCACGCCTTGCAAATCTCTTTAGTTTTGCTCCAGAACTTTTTGAAGAAATTTGTGATCTTATCCATAGATGCAAAAACCTCCGATAACCGATGTTTTTATATATTATATATCATTTCCGTAAATATGTCAAGGGGTAAATATTGCGCTTTGCCTTTAAAATCGCAAAAATCACGGATTTTATTTTCGCATAGCCGATCCGGATCTCCCGGCCGAAGTGTGAGCGTGCGCCGCCGCTTGACAAAGACATGCTAATGGGCTATAATTATAAGGACCGCGGCAGAAATATATGATCGCTTGACTGCGGAAAATCACGGATGCATCGCCGCCATCAGTGCAGAGCAATGCAGAGTGCCACGAATAACGCTTTTTCCGGACAGACCGGCATATACAGTTCCGAAAACAAATGCGGCTGCAAAAAAAATACGGATTCGAAAACAAATAAATCTTCGAAAATAAATACGGTTTCGAGATCAAATACAGCCAATCAATTACATCCGGCAATTACAGCCGGGCAATTACGGCCAGGCAGTTACGCTCAAGCAAATAAGGCAGGCAATTACGGTCAAGCAAATACAGCAGGCAATTACGGTCAAGCAAATGCAGTCAAAAAAGAAAATACAGCCTCAAAGCGATTTTAATTAAAACAAAAACCGCCGCCGGCAAACCAATCAGAACTATCAACATAAACATAAATATAAAAATGAAAAAGGAGACAAGCATATGAAAATAGCTCTTATCAATGAGAACAGCCAGGCGGCAAAGAATCAGCTCATAGAGCAGACGCTGAGGTCTGTGGCGGAGCCTCTCGGACATGAGGTCGTGAATTACGGTATGTATACTGCGGAGGATAAGGCACAGCTTACATACGTCCAGGCCGGCATACTCGCAGCAGTGCTCCTAAATTCCGGAGCGTGCGATTTCGTTGTTACCGGGTGCGGCACCGGAGAGGGTGCTATGCTCGCGTGCAATTCCTTCCCGGGCGTGCTCTGCGGTCACATTGTTGATCCGACCGATGCATATCAGTTCACGCAGGTCAATAACGGAAATGCGATAGCTCTTCCGTTCGCAAAGGGCTGGGGCTGGGGCTGCGAGCTGAACCTCTCCTATGTTTTTGAAAAGCTCTTCGTCAGCGAGTGGGGTCTCGGTTATCCGAGAGAGAGAGCCGTTCCGGAGCAGAGAAACAAGAAGATACTCGACGAGGTCAAGAAGGTAACTCATACCGATATGTGCTATATACTCGAGCACCTCGACCGCGAGCTTGTCAAGGGCGCCTTCAGCGGAGAGAGATTCAAGGAGTATTTCTTTGCAGACTGCAAGGATGAGAAGATCGCGGACGCGGTCAGAAAGATAATAGGTTGATCCATTTTCGGCGGGCGCCTGTCCGCCGAATTTTATTATCCGCCGCGGGCGGTTTTAAATGCGAGGTGATCCCGGATGAAGAGAATTGTCTGCACCCTGCTTGTCGTCTCTTTTATTTTATCTCTTGTCTCATGTTCAGGAGGAGGTACGAAGAGGAGCAGGACGGAATACGGCCTTTTTGACACTGTTATAACGATAACCGGCTTTGGATGTAGCACAGAGGAATTTGACGAGGTGTCGGACGCCGCGTTCGAGCTGTTTGAAGAATACAACAGGCTTTACGATATATATTATTCTTACCGCGGTATAAACAATCTTAAGACCGTGAACGACAATGCCGGGGTCGCCCCTGTCGAGGTGGATGCAAAAATAATCGAGCTGATCGAATACGGAAAGTATATATATGATCTTACCTCCGGAGAGACCAATATAGCTATGGGCAGTGTTCTGCGCCTGTGGAGCGCGGCAGCCGAGAGAGGAGACGGTATCCCGACAGATGAGGCGCTCGGAGCGGCGTCAGAGCACACGGATATATCGGATATTATCGTTGACCGTGAGGGTTCTACCGTGTATATATCGGATCCGGAGCTGTCGATAGACGTCGGAGCGATAGCCAAGGGCTATGCCGCCGAAAAAGTCGCGGACGCGATTAAGGGCATGAGCGACGGCGGATATATAATAAATGCCGGAGGGAATATCGTCGCGGTACGGGATAAATCCGGCGACGCCTGGAAGGTGGATATCATTGACCCTACGGATGAGGATACACCGATAGGTATTTTTCTTTCGGATGCGGCGGCAGTGACCAGCGGCTCGTACCAAAGGTATTTTGAATATAACGGAAAGCGGTATCATCATATAATAGACGCGGATACGCTGTATCCGTCTGAATATTTTCTGTCTGTCACCATCGTCTCTGATTCTTCTGCGCTCGCGGATGCGCTTTCAACCGCGCTGTTCAGTATGCCTTATGAGGACGGCGTACGCCTTGCGGAGAGGGCGGGAGTTATCGGAGCAATGTGGATATACCCGGACGGCAGCACCGCGTTTACAGATGGCTTTTCCGGGCTTCTGAGGTGAGTACTTAAACGGCGTCCGCGTCGATCTTTGATTTTGTGATACGCATCTGTATAAGCCTTATCGCGATACGGTCAATATATAATTATAGTGCGGCGGGCCGGCCGATCGCCCGCCGCAGTTTTTATTTACTTATCCTCAATGGATAAATAACATATAGGGGCAGTGAATAAATTGAAACTGTATGACCGCTTATCCCGGGACGTTGGAATTTATAAAATAAAAATTTTTAAAAATGTATTGACAAAAGTTTGAAAGTCGATTATAATAATAACAGTTGAACAACTGTTCAACTATAAACGAGGTGATAAAGTGCTTGCCAATAATGAAATAAATACGGTAACGGAAGAGCGGGATACGGATCTTTACAATGACGTGTTACACCCGGAGATAATAGCAAAGACGGCCGGAGCTATGCCGGAGGAGAACAAGATATATGACCTTTCGGATTTCTTCCGCGTGTTCGGAGACAGCACCAGGATAAAACTTCTCCTGTGCCTTGACTGCAGTGAAATGTGCGTGTGCGACCTTGCGAATGCGCTCGGAATGACGAAATCCGCAGTCTCTCACCAGCTCAAAATACTCAGGCAGAACGCGCTCGTATCAATAAGGAAAAGCGGGAAAAACGTATTTTATGCGCTTGCTGACGACCATGTGCGCGATATAATCGAAAAGGCGCTCGAACATATAAACGAGCGATGAATCGGTATTTTTTCGTGCCTTACGAACGGTCGCATCTCAGATAGGTTCTTAAAAAATATAAAAATAAATTTAAAAACGGAGGTTTCCAAACATGAAATTCAAGTATTCTCTCAAAGGGCTGGATTGCCCGAACTGTGCTGTCAAGCTCCAGGCTATGATGGAGAAAATCGACGGAGTAGACTCCGCAAAAATAAACTTCTTGACAGAGAAGATAACCCTTGAGTCGTCACTTGAAGAGGAACAGCTTTTGACGGCGGTCAGGAAATGTGCTGCGGATTTTTCCGGTAAAATAGTTATAGAAAAATGATGCGTACATTTTTTGAGAGAGCGTATGAACGCATCCGTAAAATGGACGGAGAGCTGTTCAGGATAATCGCCGGCGCAGTTGTTTTCGCGATCGCTTTGATCCTTGATCTATGCCGCGTCGACGTCGCCGCCGTCATATTTTATATAATTTCTTTCCTGATCGTCGGTGCGGAAGTCGTTGTCGACGCGATAATAAGCGTTATACACCGAAATCCGTTTGACGAAAAATTTCTGATGTCTACGGCGTCGGTGTGCGCGCTGATAATAGGGAGCTACGCCGAGGGAACGGCGGTCATGCTTTTTTATCTTGTCGGTGACTATTTCGAGAAGAAGGCGGTGCACCGCTCGAGACTTTCCATAAAGGCGCTGATGGATATATGTCCGGATAAGGCGTCTGTGATAAGGGACGGCAAGGAGATGACCGTGCCTGCCTCCGAGGTAAAGGTCGGAGAGACGCTGGTCATACGGCCGGGCGATCGTTTTTCCGTAGATTGCCGGGTCGAGGAGGGAGAGTCGGACACAGATACCTCTCCGATAACCGGAGAGAGCGTCCCGCGCCCAGTCGCGCCCGGGGACGAAGTGCAGTCCGGGTGCCTTAATATCAACGGTATGCTCAAATGCATATCGATCAGGGAGCAGAGCGAGTCTGCCGCTTCCCGAATACTGTCCATGATAGAGGAGGCGAGCGAGAATAAATCCAAAGAAGAGGATTTCATAACCTCGTTTTCGCGTTACTATACGCCGGCTGTTGTCATATGTGCGGTTTTATTGGCGTTTATCCCTCCGCTCCTTTCTATGCGCGGCTGGGTAGATTCCATACGCACGGCGTTGACTTTCCTCGTAGTATCATGTCCCTGCGCGCTTGTCATATCGGTGCCGCTCGCTTTCTTCGGCGGGATAGGCGGTGCCGCAGCAAAGGGTATACTTTATAAGGGCGGCTCATCTTTTGCCGATATGGCAGGCGCCAATATTGCTGTATTTGACAAGACCGGAACGCTTACCAGCGGGGAGTTCGAGATCGCCGATATATATGCCGAGGACGGAGATACCGCCGCACTTTTAAATATCGCCGCGGCAGCAGAGACGGGATCCAATCACCCTGTTGCGCTGTGTATCAGGAAAACGGCTGAGGGAGAGCTCTCTGTCTCCGGATTGTCTGAATTTCCCGGTAAAGGCGTCAGCGCGGTTATAGGTACTGAGCGCGTGCTCGTGGGAAACCGGTCGCTTATGGAGCAGGAGAACGTCAGGGTCGATATGAAGATACCGCCGAACTCGGTCATAGTCGCAAGAGACGGAAGGTTTGCGGGTTATATAACCGTAAAGGATAGGATAAAGCCTGAGGCGCGTTCTGCAATAGCGGAGCTTATAAGGCTCGGATTCAAAAAGACAGTGATCCTCACCGGCGACCACGAGGAGAACGCCGTGTCGGTAAAGCGAGAGCTGGGGATAAATGAGCTTCACGCGTCCATGCTCCCGGATGATAAGTATAAATACATAAAGAAGCTCTCGGGATCTTCCGACCGCGTAATGTATGTAGGCGACGGGATAAATGATGCTCCGACGCTTACCGCAGCGGACGTCGGCGTTGCTATGGGCGGGATAGGATCGGAGGCCGCGATAGAGGCGGCGGATCTGGTGATAACTTCGGGAAACCTCTCCAAACTGCCTGAAGCGGTAAAGACTGCGCGCAGTACTATTTTCATAGCAAAAACCAATATAATATTTGCTCTTACGGTCAAGATAGCAATGCTTATACTGGGAGCCGCCGGAGTCGTAGGTATGTGGGGCGCTGTTGTTGCGGACGTCGGAGTATCGATCGTCGCGATATTGAATTCTATGCGCACACTTAAAAAATGACCGCCGGTCGCGGACTCAGACACTTCAAATAACTTTAAAATCCCTGAAAAACATTGATTTTTCAGGGATTTTGTGTTATACTGTATCTTGGATATTTATGAGCGAACAGCGCCGGAGACGCATCCGTCTTCGGGAAGGGAGAATTCGTATGGTCAAGATAAGCGGAGTAATGGGTGAATCCGCCGCCTACGCCTGCGGCGTCAGGAGCGGAGATCAGCTCATCGCCATAAACGGCAACGAGATAAATGACGTGCTCGACTACCGGTTCTATCTTGCGGAGCGGATAGTAACTCTCTCGCTTTTGAGGGACGGATGTGAATTTTCGGTCACTATAAAGAAAAAGAGATACGACGATATAGGTCTCGATTTTGAAACTCCGCTCATGGATAAGAAGCACAGCTGCGCAAATAAGTGCATATTCTGCTTCGTCGATCAGATGCCATCCGGACTCCGCGATTCGCTCTACTTCAAGGATGATGACTCTCGGCTCTCGTTCCTTCACGGCAATTATATAACGATGACCAACCTCACCGATAAGGACGTCGCACGCATAATAAAAATGCGTTTTTCGCCTATAAACATTTCGGTACATACGACCAACCCGGAGCTGCGCGTCAGGATGATGAAAAACAAGCGCGCCGGAGAGGTGCTGAGATATATGTATGACCTCAAGGCCGCAGGGCTGACGATGCACGCTCAGATAGTGCTTTGCAAGGGGATAAATGACGGAGCGGAACTTGAACGGACGATGCGCGAACTTTCGGAATTGTATCCCGAGCTCGACAGCGTTTCTGTTGTCCCCTGCGGAATGACTAAATTCCGGGAAGGATTGTATCCGATAGAGGATTTTACGGCGGAGGAGGCCGGGCAGGTAATAGATGAGGTCGACAGTTTTGCCGTGCCGTTTAAAACCGAGCACGGCGGGCGTCTCTTCTTTGTGTCGGACGAGTTCTATCTTAAGGCAGGGCGCGATATACCTGATGCGGATTATTACGAGGATTATCCGCAGCTTGAAAACGGCGTAGGTATGCTGAGAAGTCTTTACGACGAGTTCGGGGAGTCGGTAAAGGATATAGCCTCGGATCTCTCAAAACTTAGGCTGAACCATAAGATATCGTTAGTGACAGGAGTTGCCGCTTATCCGTTGATATGTAAAATGTGTGAGCGGCTCGAGACCGTTTTCGGGAAATTGAAAATAAATATTTACAAAATAATAAATAATTTTTTCGGAGAGAGCATAACTGTTTCCGGACTCCTTACGGGCAAGGATATATGTGAACAGCTTGACGGCAAGGATCTGGGAGAGGCGCTTTTCATCCCTCCGAACACGCTTAGGAGCGGGGACGACGTATTCCTTTGCGGCATGCATGTGCCGGAGATGTCGGAACGGCTCGGCGTGCCGGTGCGAGTAAGCGGAGAGGACGGTTTTGCTTTCACAGAGGCGATAAGGGATTTCCTCGCGGAGGCGGAGTGGAACGGCGCCGTGTCCGGCACGGACGCTTGATATATTCATAAAAGCAGGAAAGGGATAGAACATGGCAAAACCGATAGTTGCGATAGTTGGACGCCCCAATGTGGGGAAGAGCACGCTGTTCAACAAAATAATAGGAGAGAGACGCTCGATCGTCGAGGACACCCCAGGAGTTACACGCGACAGGATATACGGAGATGCTGAGTGGAGCGGAAGAAAATTCATGCTGGTCGATACCGGTGGCATCGAGCCGAAGACCGACGATACGATACTCAGACAGATGAGGATACAGGCAGAGATAGCTATCGAGAGCGCGGACGTCATAATTTTTCTCTGCGATATACAGTCGGGACTTGTAGCGGATGACAGGGAGATCGCAGTCATGCTCAAAAAAAGCGGCAAGCCGGTCATCATATGCGTAAATAAAATAGACCGTGTCGGTGACCTGCCGTACGGCTATTATGAGTTTTACGAGCTGGGGTTCGTATCGGATCCGATACCGCTGTCCTCATTGCATGGCACCG
>CALWTR010000028.1 GCA_944384525.1 uncultured Clostridia bacterium | reverse complement strand
GTTGATCAACGCCAGGCCCAAAAAGGTTTTACATTACCAAAAACCTCAAGATCTGTTTGAATTAAATCTTAATTTGTGTTACACTTGACTTGACAATTCATCAAAAGATATTTGATTTTTAAGCGATATTTTTTCGCATTGACTTCTGCGAAATCTGTGATACGATAGCCGCCACGAACGGCAAAATTTGGAGCGTTTATTTTCACTTTGCTATGATGCCGAAGTGATCAACGGCAAAAAATAATACGAACCCTTTTTCAGAGTTCGTATTATTAATTAATGGCGGAGAGGGAGGGATTCGAACCCTCGTGTGGTTTCCCACAAACTGATTTCGAGTCAGCCCCGTTATGACCGCTTCGATACCTCTCCGTATATACAAACCTCGATCTTTCGCTCCCTGAATCTTTTGGTAACAGAGGGATTTAAGCGAGGGATGTTACGATACTATTCAATTTGAACTGCCGGATTTTCCTTGCGGCAACAAGGAGGGGCGGGGGATACCTGACCAGTTGACGGTCGGATCTCGATGAATTGATTTAAAATTATATAAACTTATTTTTGAAAAAACAATCCCCGACAGCGGGGATTGTTTTGGTGCTCCTGCGGAGAGACGAACTCCGGACACGTTGATTAAAAGTCAAGTGCTCTACCTTCTGAGCTACAGGGGCATTTTTTTCATGCCTATATATATTATCATATCATAGCGCAAATGTCAATACTTTTTTATTAAAATAAGCGGTGATCGACCACGTATTTCTTTATATTTGAATATATCTATATAAAATTCATTGATACACAGCCCAAAAAAACGCTAAGTCTTGAAAAAATCCGGCAGATATGGTATAATGATTCAATCACATTCGGAGGATTTTTTGCAATGAAGTCTGAAACGAGAAGAAAAACCTATAAGTTGACGTCGCTTGCGCTTTTGATGGCTGTCATAGTGATAATGTCATTTACTCCTGTCGGGTATTTAAAGGTCGGTATCGTTACGATCACATTTATAACTATACCGGTTGCTATCGGTGCATCGACATTCGGTGTGGCATACGGAGCAACGCTCGGTCTTGTGTTTGGCATAACTAGTTTTATTCAGTGTCTTACTATTGATGAGATGGGTATTTTCCTCTTTTCCGTGAATCCATTCCTTACGTTTGTGGTGTGTGTCGTTCCGAGGATACTTGTGGGAATAGTGCCTGCACTGATATCGCGTTTGCTCAAGAAAAAGGTCAGTGAAAAGATATATCATTTCGTTTCTGCTTTCTCCTGTGCGCTGTCGAATACGGTATTTTTCGGAGCTGCCATGATATGTTTCTTCGGCTCGCTGACTTATGCAAACACAACGATAAAAGATGTGATGATAGCGGCAATACTTACAAACGGTCTTATAGAGATGATAGTTGCATGCTTTATAGGAGGAGCCGTTTCTCTTGCGGTATCCAAGGCTATAAATAATATTGAGTGATGCATACCGCATTTAAGAACGACAAGCTTATAATATGCGTAAAGCCTGCCGGCATGCCATCTCAGCCTGATCCGAGCAAAGACACGGATATGATGACAGCCGCGTCCGATTATTTGAAAGGTCTGGGAGAGAGCGGAGATCTATGGCTTGTACATAGACTCGACAGAGTTGTCGGCGGACTTATAATATTTGCAAGAGACAGGCGGACGGCGTCACAGCTATCCGCCTTGATATCGACCAGAGATATAAACAAGGAGTATCTCGCGGTGATAGAGGGAGTTCCCGAACAGAACAGCGGTGAGATGCGGGATCTTATTTACCGGGACTCTGTATCTGCCAAAGCTTTTATTGTAAAGACACGCAGGACCGGAGTCAAGGAGGCGTTTCTTGAGTACAGTGTGCTCGGCAGTGTCGATGCCGGAGGCAAGAAACTTTCACTCGTCCGCGTCCGGCTCGGGACCGGAAGATTCCATCAGATCAGGGTACAGTTTTCATCGCGCGGTTTTCCTATCGTAGGAGACGGAAAATACGGCAGCAAAGACAATCGCTGTTTGCCTGCGCTATACGCATTCCGGCTTTCTTTCAACATGCCTGGCAGCGGTGAGGCGACTGACATAGTTTCGTATCCGGATAAAAACGCATATCCCTGGTCACTGTTTCAAGATGAATTGAAAAATGAAAGTTAAGATTTGTACGCTTAACTCCAAATATATACATTCTTCGCTTGCACCATGGTATCTGCTCTCTGCTGTTCGGCAGAGATGCAGTAAAGATATTTCCGCATCTGTTGTCGAGGGAACTGTAAATGAGGATAAAAGAGTTCTTTTTGACAGGATAATGAGCGATGGAGCGGATGCGGTGGCGTTCGGAGTATATATATGGAATGTAGAATGTATTTTTCGGATCACAGCTAAAATACGGAAACATTTTCCGAATACCGTGATAATATACGGGGGCCCTGAAGTGTCGTACAGACAGAGCGATATACTTGAAAAAGGTTTGTGCGATTACCTTATCTCCGGAGAGGGTGAAATCCCGATATCGTCTCTATTAAACGCGCTTAATGACGGGCGTGACGCTGACGGTATAGACGGCGTATCGTACGTATCGGACTCCGGATTTCATATATCAGAGCCGTATGTAGGCAAAGGCACTCCGCCGTCTCCGTATTCAGAGGATTATTTTGCCGCATTAAACGGCAGGATAGCGTATATCGAGACGAGCCGAGGATGCCCGTATTCCTGCGCGTACTGTTTGTCAGGCAGATGCGACGGAATGCGATTTTTTGATATTGACCGCGTGCTCGGAGAAATAACGAGGCTAGCGTCATCCGGAACGCGGACTGTAAAATTCATAGACCGTACTTTTAATGCCGACCGCGCCAGGGCAGCTGTGATAATCCGGCATATTTTGTCTGAGAGGCAGGATGGACGGATACCGCACGGCGTAGAATTTCATTTTGAAATAGAGCCATGCTTGCTTGATGAGCAACTGTTTGAACTTTTGGCGACGGCACCTGCGGGACTTTTTCGGGTCGAAGTCGGTATACAGTCTTTTAATTCTGATACGCTGGCGGCGATAAATCGGCGCTCTGATCTCGAATTGACCGAGAAAAACATAAGACGGCTGATAGCTCCGGGAAATCTCCATGTTCATGCGGATCTTATAGCGGGATTACCTTACGAGGATATGTCCGGCTTTGCAAAAGGTTTCAACAGAGCGTATGCGCTCAGGCCCGATGCGTTGCAGCTGGGATTTCTCAAGTTGCTCTACGGTTCTCCGATGAGGAGCGATCCCGAGAGGTATCCGTGCGTATTTTCGGAAAAAGCTCCGTATGAAGTTGTAAGTACTCCGTGGATAAGCGCATCTGAACTTGAAACTCTGAAATATACCGAACGAGCATTTGATTTGCTTTATAACAGCGGCAGGTTCCGCCGGTCGCTTGATTTTCTGGATCGTGTCGCGGGCTTGGATCCATTCACAACATTCAGAGACTTCGGAGAGTATATAAAGTGCAGAGACGTCTCTGGTCTCGATGCTCTGACAGACAGATATATGGAATTCTTTTCCGGACTCTCGGGAGATCCGGCGGCATTCAGGGATACGGTGCTTCTCGACAGGATATTGAAAAATTCCTCAGATGTTATCCCAAAAGGATTGAGGGTAGACGATCCACTGCGTAAAAAGTCGAAACAATACGCTAAAAAATATAACAAAATAAAGAACGATTGTCGGTTTACCGTAGAAAAATTGTGCGTTGCAAATAAATATATAGTCGTAAATTACAGTGACGACGATCTTCTCCCGCAGGGAAACGGAGCCGCCGATATATACGGATCTGAGGACAACGGCAGTTCTGATAAGTTGAATAAACGCTTGAGTTACTGCAAAGCCATGTATTGCGGGACCGGTTATTATACAGGTTACAAAAACGAATATAAATATGAAATTTTCAGTTTGGAGGATTGATCATGTACAACGCTTCTGAGTCGCGCTATGAAAAAATGAAATACATCCGCTCAGGAAAGAGCGGACTTCGTCTCCCTGCGATATCGCTTGGGCTTTGGCACAATTTCGGTTCATACTGCAATATCGAAAACATGAAAAGCGTTTGCTACGCGGCTTTTGATAACGGCGTAGTCCATTTTGACCTCGCTAATAACTACGGTCCGGTTCCCGGAAGTGCCGAGGAGAATTTCGGCCGTATACTCAAGGATGGACTGGCTCCGTACCGTGACGAGCTCCTGATATCTACAAAAGCGGGATTTTATATGTGGCCCGGTCCTTACGGAGATATGGGCAGCAGAAAGTATCTCATCTCTTCTCTCGACGCCTCTCTTAAAAGGATGGGCGTAGACCATGTCGATATATTTTATCATCATCGCCCCGACCCGAACACTCCTCTTGAGGAGACGATGGGTGCCCTCGACAGTATAGTCAGGAGCGGAAAGGCGCTTTATGTCGGGCTTTCCAATTATGACGGCAAGCGACTGAAAGAGGCGGAGGCTATACTTCGTTCAATGAGAACGCCGTTCGTGATAAATCAGAACAGATATTCTATACTTGACAGAACGGTAGAGAGAAACGGTCTGCTTTCCTCTGTAAATGAACTCGGTCTCGGCCTGATAGTATTCAGCCCGTTGGGGCAGGGCCTCCTTACAGACAGATATCTGCATGGAATCCCGGAGGATTCACGGGTACATCAGACCGGCGGATTCCTTAAGGAAAAGGATATAACGGAAGAAAAACTCGCGGTCATACGCCGCCTGAACGATATCGCCGCCCGCCGCGGTCAGTCTCTGGCGCAGATGGCCATAACTTGGTTGCTCAACCGCGAGGGAGTCACCAGCGTGCTCGTAGGAGCATCAAAGCCTTCCCAGATAGAGGATAACGTAAAGGCGGCTAATGCCGCTCCGCTCACTGCGGAGGAGCTCGCAGAGATAGACGCTGCGGTGCGAGGAAATTGACGGTATATGACGCACAGGCTTTATTATGACGATCCATATATATTTTCTTTCACGGCGCAGGTCATATCCGTGACTGAAAAGGAAGGACAGTTTGCTACTGTACTCGACTCTACGGCTTTTTTCCCGGAGGGAGGAGGGCAGTGTGGTGACAGCGGCATTATAGCCGGCACCGCGATAGTTGATACGAAAGAGGAGGGCGGAGCAATTTTTCATTACAGCCGCTCAAAACCTGAGTATGGTCCCGGCGACCGCGTCCTTTGCAGTGTAGATACCGAGCCGCGCCTGGACAGAATGAGACAGCATACCGCCGAGCATATAGTATCGGGGAGCATAAACCGCAATTTTGCGTTTTCAAACGTTGGATTTCATCTCGGAGCAGATGTCGTTACAATGGATTTCAGCGGTGTTCTTGACAGGAATATGCTGGACTTGGCGGAAGATGAGGCGAATTCTGCAGTGATGAAAAACCTTCCGGTCACCGCAGCGATATATTCGGCAGAGGATGCGGCAAAGCTGCATTACCGGTCAAAAACGTCTTTTCCGGGAGAGGTCAGAATAGTTACCGTAGAGGGGTTTGACTGCTGCGCCTGCTGTGCTCCGCATGTAAAGAGCACCGGTGAAATAGGTGTTATAAAAATACTTGACTTTTTGAAATATAAAGGCGGTACGCGGGTATACATGAAGGCGGGGGAGCGCGCCCTGCGCGACTACCGCTCAAGATACTGCCAGACAGTATCCATATCCAGGTCACTCTCCGCAAAGCAGGAGGAAATAACCGACTCTGTAAATGCCTTGCTAAGTGAAAATCGTGAGCTGAAACATATCATAAAAAGCAAAAATTCTGTTATTGTAAACTTAACATTGCAAAATGCAATGGACGGTAACGATCAGATATTCTTTTTGTCGGATACCGATCCGGAGATAATGAGAGGTTTGGTTTCTGAAAAATACAGCTCAGGCAGGCGAGCCGTATTCTGCGGAGAAGATGCGACTGGATATAATTTCGCAATACTGACATCCCGCGGCGACAGTGCCGATATACTCTGCGGGATGAAAAAAGAACTCCGCGCCTCAGGCGGCGGCAGAGGTGATTTTATCCAGGGAAGAGCAAAGTGCACCAGACCCGAGATCGAGCGATTTTTCCGCGATATGGGTTTCGACGTTCTTTAGGCGTCTGTATACGGACGTTAGGCTAAATAATACCGAATCGAGGTAAATATGTTTTGAACAGCAGGGAAAGATTTATTGAAATATATAACGCAAATATAAAACGTGAAGGCGCGGATAAACTTCTCGAATATCTGATGTCGCCGCAGTCTGATTTCTTTACGGCTCCGGCAAGCATGCGATATCATTCCTCATACGAGGGCGGACTGTGCCAGCATTCGCTCAATGTATATGATTGTTTACATTCATATCTTGGCAGCGAGCGCACGCGCGCACTAATAGGACAGACTTACAGTGAGGAGACGATAGCTATCGCGGCTCTGCTCCATGACATATGCAAGGTCGGAGTATACAAGACCGGGTATCGTAACGTAAAGGATGAGAAGGGTGCATGGCAGAGGGTTCAGGTATATGAGTTTGACGATAAGCTCCCGTACGGCCACGGAGAGAAAAGTGTTTACGTTATATCCGGATTTATGAAACTTACGCGTGAGGAGGCATTTGCGATCAGATATCATATGGGCTATTCCGCGACGGACGATCAGCGGAATGTAGCTCTCGCTTTCGAGATGTTTCCGCTTGCGTTCGCGCTTTCTGTGGCTGATAGTGAGGCTACATATTTCATTGAGACAAACAAAAAACCGCAGACTTGAGTCTGCGGTAAAAAACGGGCGCTGTATTTCAGCGTCCGTTTTTTTTATCTCCCTCCGCGATGCCCTCCGCGGTGTCTGCCGGAATGTGAACTGCCACGTCCTCTGAAGGATCCGGAACCTCCGGAGGAGGAAGATATGGTCGTACATATTACCGATGATGTTATATATACATCCTGCGAATTTCTGAGAGATAGCTTGGTGTAGTGCTCGAGCGGATAGTTGCTCGGTACCAGTTTCATTTTGTATTTTGCTATTATTATACCGCACGTGACTGCCGCTGCGAGAACTCCGACCAAAAGTCCTATCAGTATTACCGGAGCTATCGGAACGCTGTCATCGTCATTATAGTATTGTGAAGAGAGATTCGCAAAAGCAGTCACTCCGTCGACTATGCTGCCGTTCTTAATGTTGTAGTATACATTATCGTCGTCTAGTATAGTGTTTATTTCGGAGTTTTTGAGCCGCTTTTCAGCGTCACCGTATGTGTACATATCATAATAGGTCGTTCCGTATTGGCGCGTGATGATCAGGAGTATCAGAGAGTCATCCGGGTCAAGACCATGCGACTCCAAAAAATACAGCCCCAGATCATCATAGCTCACACCGTAAAGATTCAATTCTGAGGTAGCGACATATATTTTTACTCCGCCTTCGGCAGATATCCGCGCGAGTTCTCCGTCTATCTTTGAACAGGTCGTCTCTGTGAAAAAGCCGGCATCATCATACATATAACTGCTGTTACCGTATATAACAGAAACGCTTGAAAATGCGGTGAAAAGTGCTATAAAAAGTATCAGAGCGGCGAATATTTTCGGCGCGGCAGAAGCGCGTGATGATAAAACTTTGACAGAAGATTTTTTCATAACAGCACTCCTATTACCGCCGCTATCGCCGTAGCCGCGGCGCATATTGAGGAAAACAGCGCGGCTATTTTTGCTTTGCTTATCGGCAGTTCTCCATAAACTTTTCCCGTATGCCCGTTCATCGCATAGGTGTATACGCGGTTTTTCTTTGACTTATTTGACTTATAAGTAAGTATCCATATAGGGAACAGTGAATATTCCCAATGACTCTTTTTTATGTTGACGTTGCAGCTTTGCATATCGACCGTAGCGTATCCGTTCATCGTACTCTGCATTATCCGCGATGCATAGTCAGACATTCTCTGCTTTACTTCCGCCGAAATGTTTTCTCTTTCGATGGTGCGTTTTTTGGCAGAGAATCCGGACAGATACGGCATTGAAAAGCTTAGCAGTGCATCGGACGGGTAGGGAAGTATACCTTCAAGCATTCGTTTGTCCTCTTCCGAGTACGCACTTGTTACGATATCCTCAAAGTGAACGTCGCCGTCTCGTCTCAGCGAATATACCGAAGTTTCGGTATATCTTTTGTTGCCGGTCCTCCACGTGCGTACACGTGTTGCTTTTGCTTCAGCGGAGACGTCCGTATCCGCGTCCGTTACCCAAAAAGGATAGTATACACCGGATATCATGTCAGCGTGGCTGTCCGCAAAGAAGTCGTTAGGAACGAACCATTTGCTCTTTGCGAATTTTAAAAATATTTCCTTTGCGCTCTGCTTGTCGTATTTGAAAGGAACTATTCTGTCCGGTCTCATCTGACCGCTAAGGCGTCCTTTTAGTATGACCGGGTTATGGCAGTAATAGCAGAAAGAAGATACAGTGTTGAGGTCGGTAGTTATCTCCGCTCCGCAGCTCGGACATACATACTCGTTCATCTCGTCGCAGAATTCCTTGTCGGCCTTATCCTTGTTCTTTGCCTTTTCCTCTGCTGATTCATTTTTAAGATCACTTTCAAGGAAAGTAGAAAGACAGAATTCGCATTCGAAATTCTGGTTTTCTG
>CALWTR010000027.1 GCA_944384525.1 uncultured Clostridia bacterium | reverse complement strand
GCCTCTAGTTTATTGCAATTATAAAAGGCTCGATATAGATTCCGGAATTATATGCAGAGGCTTGCATTTTCACGCTGAGGTAGAAGCTGTTTATACAGAGCGAGGATCGATAAACTGTTGTTTTAAGGATGAAGAGATACTAGTGCCGGAAAAGAGCTTGCTGCTGATCGGCGGTTCCGTCATACATCGGCTTTCTTATGCCGGTGCCGCGGCGAGGATCCTGTATTTGCAGATCGATACTTTAAATATAATGGAAAAGTTATATCCAAACTCACTCTCATTGCCTTTTGCATTCGACAAAAAGCAGAAAAAGTATCAACTTATCTCTCGCGAATGTCCAGAATCGGACCTGCTTTTTATGATCATATCGGAGCTTGAGAAGGAGTCTCCGTTTTTTGAAACAGCAGTAGTCGGAGGGCTCCTTCAATTCATCGCGCTCTTGCAGCGAAGAGGCATAGTACCTGATTTCAAAAGTGCTTTGAAAGCGGAGATATACAGAAAAATTTATCCGGCGCTCTGCTATGCGAATAAAAATTATCCCTCAGCGTTCTATCTTGAAGATATGTGCAGGACGCTCGACATAGACAAATATAATTTCTGCAAGATATTCAAAAAGGCGACCGGGCTCACCTTTTTCTCTTATCTCACCGGGGTCAGACTCAGAAGTGCGGAAAAGCTTCTTTCATCTACTGATAAATCGATAACTGAGATCGCCCTAGAATGCGGTTTTTCTACATCACAATATTTTAATCGTGTTTTTCTCAAAGAAAAGGGGTGTTCCCCATCGGAATTCCGAAAGCTTTTATATGAGGGAAAAAAATAGTTTAATACAGTGCTCGTGCTACTGAACGCGGAATGCGCTTTTTGCCACCGCGTTCAGTAGCTTATGATTTTTATCGGACATATATTGATTTGAACTGATTTAAAATCAAAATCAACAAATTGCGACTATCCTCTTGACTTTTCAGAACGGATGTGATATTATAATAAAAATATTTAATGACGTATGTTCGGGCGTATAGTGAAGCGCTCGTGAACAGGTCTTCAGACACCTTGCCGAGCAAGGCTTTTTGTTTGTAATAAGACAGGAGGGTTTTGTATGACGGATAAGATAAGATTCAAACATGTTTATTCCGACGGACATTTTTCTCCCCGTTTTATCAGCTTTGATCCCTCCTCCGATTTCGATTTTGCAAGATCACTATCGGAGAGTGATGATATTTTTGTTTTTCCCGGTTTCGCAGATGTGCACGTCCATCTTCGCGAGCCGGGTTTTTCTTATAAGGAGACTATACGTACCGGCACGCTTGCGGCGGCGCACGGCGGATATACATCCGTATGCTCCATGCCAAACCTTGACCCGGTGCCGGATACGGCTGATAATTTGAGAAAACAGCTGGACATTATAAGCAAAGATGCTGTAATAAACGTGTTTCCTTACGGAGCGATCAGCATCGGTGAAAAAGGTGTAGAAACAGCGCACCTGGAGGAACTTGCCGAAAACGCAGTCGCCTTTTCCGACGATGGAAAAGGAGTTTTCAGTGATGAAATAATGAGAGAGGCTATGCTCCGAACAAAAGCGCTCGGAAAACTGATCGCCGCTCACTGCGAGGATATGAGCTACGTCCGCGGCGGATATATACGAGAAGGAAATTATTCCCGGGCGCACGGACATAAAGGGATATTGCCGGAGAGCGAATTCAAAATGGTCGAAAGAGATATTTCCCTGCTACGAGAGACTGGTGCATCATACCATGTGTGTCATGTATCTACGAAGCAATCGCTCGAACTGATAAGAGCGGCAAAAAAGGAAGGGCTGGATATAACCTGTGAAACCGCACCGCACTATCTGCTTTTGACCGAAGACGATCTGCAGGAGGACGGGAGATTCAAAATGAATCCGCCGCTCGGCAGTGAGGAGGACCGAAAAGCCTTGATCGAAGGTATACTTGACGGCACCGTCGATATGATAGCTACCGATCATGCGCCGCACAGTGCGGCGGAAAAATCGGCAGGGCTGGAAAAGAGCCTCATGGGAGTTGTCGGTCTCGAATGCGCATTTCAAGCGCTGTATACCAAACTTGTGCGGCCGGGCATACTGCCGCTGGAGAGGCTCATCTACCTTATGGCCGAGGCGCCGCGGAAAAGATTTTCACTGCGTGACACCGGTATAGAGGGAGGCAATTTTTCCGTCTGGGATCTCAGCCAAAAGACTGAGGTAGATCCGGACAAGTTCCTTTCGATGGGCAGAAGCACCCCATTTTCCGGGATGAAAGTTTATGGCAAATGCAAAATGACGGTTTTCGGAGGTAAAACGGTATGGCAAGACAAATGAACAGAAAAATAGTCCTTGAAGACGGCAGCGAGTATCTCGGTTATGGATTCGGAGCTGAATGCGACAAGGTCTGCGAGATAGTTTTCAATACTTCGATGGTCGGGTATCAGGAGATAGTATCCGATCCGTCCTATACATATCAAGCGGTAGTGATGACATATCCGCTCATAGGCAACTACGGCATCGCCGATGATGACTTTGAGACGAAAACTCCTACGATCGGAGCGCTCATCGTCTCGTCATATAACGACCTTCCATCTAATTTCAGATACACCAAAACACTTTCGGAAATACTCGAGGAGAATCATATCCCCGGTATAGAAGGCGTTGACACAAGAAAACTTACCCGCAGTATACGTGACGCAGGCAGCCGAAAGGTCCTGATCACAGATATAAGCATGCCTCACGACGAGGCAATGAAGATACTGCGCGATACTCAGATACCGCACGATGCAGTCTCAAAGGTGAGCTGCCGCAAAAAATGGTATTCAAGAACTCCGAACCATAAATTCAATGTAGTTGCGATAGATTGCGGTATCAAGCTCAATATCATACGTTCTCTGAACGCCCGCGGCTGCAACGTTACCGTCGTTCCATGGAATACGCCGGCTGAGGAAATAATGAAAATGCGTCCGGACGGACTGTTCCTTTCAAACGGCCCCGGAGACCCTACCGACGTAACGCCCGTTATAGAACTTGTAAAAGAGCTTCACGGCAAGCTCCCCATATTCGGGATATGTCTTGGCCATCAGCTAATATCTCTCGCCTACGGCGCAAAGACCTACAAGCTGAAGTTCGGACACCGCGGCGGAAACCATCCTGTCAAAAACCTGCAGACCGGGAAAATCGAAATAACTTCGCAAAACCACAGTTATGCAGTCGATGAGGAGTCGCTCAAAAACACTCCACTTTCGGTCACTCATATAAATATACTCGATAATACGGTAGAGGGCGCGGAATGTGCAAGCGAGAGAATATTCTCCGTACAGTATCATCCCGAAAGCGCTCCGGGACCGCAGGACAGCGCATATCTTTTTGATAAGTTTATAATGAACATGAAGGAGGCGAAAGCTTAAATGCCTAAGAGACGCGATATTAAAAAGGTCATGGTGATCGGCTCAGGTCCGATAGTTATAGGCCAGGCGGCAGAATTCGATTACGCCGGAACGCAGGCATGTCTCGCGCTCCGCGAAGAGGGATATGAGGTGCTGCTCGTCAATTCAAATCCTGCTACCATTATGACGGACAAGACCGTTGCAGATAAGATATATATGGAGCCGCTCACTCTGGAATACGTAGCGAAAATAATCCGCTACGAGCGCCCTGATGCTATTTTGCCGGGCATTGGCGGTCAGACCGGACTCAATCTCGCTATGCAGCTCGAGAAAAAAGGTATACTCCGCGAGTGCCAGGTAGAGCTTCTCGGAACATCCTCCTCCAGTATAGAGCAAGCGGAAGACAGAAAACTCTTTAAAGAGTTATGCCAGAAGATAGGCGAGCCGGTGCTCCCGTCCGAAACGGCGAACACCATTGAGGACGCAGTAAGGATAGCAGAAGCGATCGGATATCCGATAGTTCTCCGCCCCGCATTCACGCTCGGAGGCACCGGAGGCGGTTTCGCCGATGACGAGACAGAACTTCGCGAACTTGCAAAACACGCTCTGAAGCTCTCGCCTGTCCATCAGGTGCTTGTAGAGAAAAGCATAAAGGGATATAAAGAGATCGAATACGAAGTGATCAGAGACGCAAACGACACTGCCATCGCCGTATGTAATATGGAGAACATAGATCCGGTGGGGATACATACCGGCGACTCCATAGTTGTAGCCCCCAGTCAGACTCTTACAAACAAAGAATATCACCTGCTCCGCGACAGCGCACTGAATATAATAAGGTCACTTAAGATCGAAGGCGGCTGCAACGTGCAGTTCGCGCTCGACCCTCAGTCTTTCGACTACTTCGTTATAGAAGTAAACCCCAGAGTTTCACGCTCCTCTGCACTTGCGAGCAAGGCGACAGGTTATCCGATAGCTCGCGTCTCCGCAAAGATAGCTGTAGGAATGACGCTGGACGAAATAAGGATAGCAAACACTCCCGCAAGCTTTGAGCCTACTCTTGACTACGTAGTCGTAAAAATGCCCCGTTTTACTTTCGACAAATTCACCGACGCCAACAACAAGCTATCGACACAGATGAAAGCCACCGGAGAGGTGATGAGCGTAGGACGCAATATCGAAGAGGGATTGCTGAAAGCGGTCAGATCTCTTGAAATAGGCGCATATCATATGCACATCAAAAAGTTTGACAGCTACAGCAATGAAGAACTTTTGAAATATATCAAAGACGGTACAGACGACAGGATATTTGCGATAGCTCAGCTGATCCGGAATTCGGTAGATCTCGGTCTCATATGCGACGCTACACAAATAGACATGCTCTTTATAGAAAAAATCAAGAACATAATCGATATTGAAAATGAGCTGTCAGAGCACCCCATGGATAAAGCCACCCTGCTGCTGGCTAAAAAGCACGGCTTCTGTGACCGGGCGATAGGAGACTTCTGGCATACCGATGAACTTACTGTTTGCGATTTCCGCAAGAAGTCAGGCATTCTCCCTGTTTATAAAATGATAGACACCTGCGCATCTGAATTCGAGTCGTATATCCCCTATTTTTATTCGACTTACGAAGAGGAGAACGAATCCGTAATATCAGACCGCAAGAAAATCATAGTGCTCGGTTCCGGACCTATAAGGATCGGTCAGGGAGTTGAGTTCGATTACTCCACGGTACACGCCGTAATGACGATAAAAAAAGCCGGTTATGAGGCTATAATAATCAACAACAACCCGGAGACGGTATCTACCGATTATACCTGCAGCGACAAGCTTTATTTTGAGCCTCTTACTCCGGAAGACGTCATGAATATCGTTGATATGGAGCGCCCTGTCGGAGTTATAGCAACTCTCGGCGGACAGACTGCCATAAATCTTGCAGAGCCGCTCGTAAAGCGAGGTGTAAACATAATAGGGACCGGAGTCGAAGCAATAGACCGGGCGGAAAACAGAGATTCATTTGAAAAGCTGCTTCTAAGTCTGAAGATACCTCAGCCAAACGGAAAAGCTGTAACGAATATAGAGGACGGAGTAAAGGCGGCTGCGGAAATCGGTTATCCGGTATTGGTTCGCCCGAGCTTCGTCCTTGGCGGACGCGCAATGCAGATAGTCTCAAATGAAGAGATGCTGCGCCACTATCTCAAGACCGCAGTCGAGATAGATGCAGACCGCCCGGTACTCGTTGACAAGTATATCGTCGGCAAAGAGGTAGAGGTCGATGCAGTCTGTGACGGAAAAACCGTCTTTGTTCCGGGTATTATGGAACTAGTCGAAAGGACCGGAGTTCATTCCGGAGACTCAATAAGCGTCTATCCTCCTTTCAGCCTTTCGGAACAGGTGAAAAAAACTATACTCGACTATACAAAAAAACTGGGGCTCGGGATCGGGATACGCGGACTTTTCAATATACAGTTCATCGTTGACAAAAATGAAGATGTTTATATAATTGAAGTCAATCCGCGTTCCTCAAGGACCGTTCCCTTCCTCTCTAAAGCCACCGGATACAGTCTGGCCGACATCGCGACTCTCGTGATGCTAGGAAATGACCTTGAGTCTCAGGGCATAACCGAGATATACCCCAAACAGAAAGACCGTTGGTATGTAAAGGTCCCTGCTTTTTCCTTTGCAAAACTCAGCGGCCTTGACGCTTACCTCTCACCCGAGATGAAATCGACCGGTGAGGCGATCGGATACGATAAAACGCTGACCAGAGCGCTCTATAAGGCTCTCCAGGCCTCCGGTATGCAGGTCGTTAACTACGGAACTCTATTTGTAACAGTAGCTGACAAGGACAAGGAAGAGGCGCTCCCGCTGATAAAGCGTTTCTACAATATGGGATTTAATATTGAAGCGACCTCCGGTACCGCTACATTCCTCAAAAAACACGGCATCCGTACCAGAGTCAAGAAAAAGATCAGCGAAGGGAGCGAGGAAATACTCGACTCGATACGCGGCGGATATGTGACTTACGTTATAAATACGCGCGATCTTGATACGACAGGCGGTCTGTCAGACGGTCATGAGATACGCAGCTGCGCCGTTGAAAATAACGTAACTACCTTCACCGCACTGGATACTGTCGCCGTTCTGCTCGATGTCCTGGAAGAGACGACCATGGGCATATCCACAATAGATGGTTAAGGAGCTCTTATGACTGAAGGTAAATATGAAATAATAGAAAATACCAAGATAGCCGCCGATGTATTCAAAATGCATCTTTCCGGCGATACCTCTGCATTGACACGCCCCGGACAATTCGTCAATATAAAGATAACGGGATATTTTCTGAGGCGGCCGATATCCGTCTGCGATTATGACGGGACCGGTATGACGCTGATCTATAAAACTGTCGGAGGAGGAACGGAAAAGCTGTCGGAAATGCCTGCCGGTCACACGCTTGACCTTCTTGTCGGGCTAGGTAACGGCTACGATACTTCTAGATCCTCATCTGCACCGCTTTTGATAGGCGGAGGAGTCGGAGTCCCGCCTCTTTATGGTCTTGCAAAACTGCTTTTGTCGGAAGGAAAAAAAGTGACCGTTCTGCTCGGATTCAACAGAAAAGAGGAAATTTTCCTCGACGATGATTTCCGAAAGCTCGGCGCTGAGGTACACATCACTACGGCGGACGGTAGTGTAGGTACAAAAGGATTTGTAACGGACGCTATGAACGGTATATCTTATACTTATTTTTATACCTGCGGGCCCATGCCTATGATGAGAGCAATAGCCAAATGTGCAAAAACTCAAGGACAATACAGCTTTGAAGAGCGTATGGGCTGCGGATTCGGTGCCTGCATGGGCTGTTCCTGCAAGACAATGTTCGGAACAAAAAAAGTATGTACGGATGGACCGGTGTTTGAAAGCGAGGAGATAATATGGCAGACCTGAGCGTGATGTTATCCGGGATCAAACTCGATAATCCGATAATACCCGCAAGCGGTACTTTCGGATACGGTCGTGAATTTTCGGAATTATATGATATAAATATCTTAGGCTCATTCTCTTTCAAAGGAACTACCAAAGAGGAACGCTTTGGTAATCCTACCCCTAGGATTGCAGATACTCCTTCCGGAATGATAAATTCAGTCGGACTTCAGAACCCGGGAATAGACAAGGTGATAAATGAGGAACTGCCACGCCTCAAAAAAACATTCAAAAAGCCTCTCATCGCAAATATCGGAGGATTTTCTGTTGAGGAATACGCTTATTGCGCACAGCGCCTTAATACCGAGGATCAGGTCGGAATCATAGAGGTCAATATAAGCTGCCCGAATGTTCATGGCGGAGGAATGGGCTTCGGAACGAGTGCTTCCTCGGCCGCCGCTGTTACAAAAGCGGTAAGATCGGCAACAAAAAAACCTGTATATATCAAACTGAGTCCCAATGTCACCGATATCTGCGAGATAGCTAAAGCATGTGAAGCTGAAGGTGCGGACGGTATCAGCCTTATCAATACCCTGCTCGGCATGCGTATAGATCTTAGGACTAAAAAACCTGTTATTGCAAACAAGCTCGGAGGCCTTTCCGGTCCGGCAATATTCCCGGTGGCGCTCGGAATGGTTTACCGCGTGTATGATGCAGTGAATATCCCTATAATGGGAATGGGCGGCGTCTCATCCGCAAAGGATGTGATAGAAATGATGCTTGCCGGAGCCTCTGCAGTTCAGATAGGCGCGGAAAATCTCGTAAATCCTTATGCATGCCGCAATATAATCAATGAACTGCCTGAGGTATGCGAGCGATACGGGATCAAAAAAATATCGGAAATTACAGGAGGAGCACACTGATGGGAAAGGATGTAATAGTAGCCTGCGACTTTTCGTCTGAAGAAGAAGTTTTTAAATTTCTCAGCAAATTTCAGGACAAGAAAATATTCGTAAAGATAGGAATGGAGCTGTTTTATTCAGCAGGCCCGGATATAGTCCGCAAGATAAAAGCGGATGGTCACAAGATATTTCTTGACCTGAAGCTCCATGATATACCCAACACGGTAAAGAAAAGCATGAGCGTACTTTCAAAATTGGATGTTGATATGACAAATCTTCACGCCGCGGGAACTATCGATATGATGAAAGCCGCGCTCGAAGGGCTGACTCGTCCGGACGGGACAAGACCTCTGCTTATCGCGGTAACACAGCTCACCTCGACAAGTGAGGAAAGGATGCGCAAAGAGCTTTGGATCGAAAAGCCTATTGCCGATACTGTAATGCACTACGCAATGAACGCCAAAGAAGCTATGCTCGACGGAGTCGTATGCTCCCCCCTTGAAGCGCCCATAGTACATAAATCGTGCGGCTCCTCATTCTTGACAGTAACTCCGGGCGTAAGGTTTGCCGACGGAGAAAAAAGCGATCAGGTCCGCGTCACTACACCGGCAGACGCAAAGAAACTCGGCTCAGATTATATCGTTGTCGGCAGACCGATCACAGCCGCGCCGGATCCCGTCGAAGCATATCAAAAGTGCGTCAGAGAATTTGTCGGTTAAAACAATCGGAGGTTGAAATAATGAAAGAACTTATAGCAAAAGATCTACTGTCCATAGGAGCAGTCTTCTTCAGACCGAACGAACCTTTCACCTGGGCGAGCGGTATAAGGAGCCCTATATACTGCGACAACAGACTTACGCTTACGTCTCCGGCAGTGCGCAACGATGTTGAAAACGCGCTCGCAGAAACGATAAAGCGCGAATATCCTGATGCCGAGCTATTGATGGGGACATCGACTGCCGGCATAGCTCATGCAGCTATCACAGCTCATATACTCGGTCTCCCGATGGGCTATGTACGTTCCGGTGCTAAGGATCACGGACGAGGAAATCAAATAGAAGGAAAACTTATTCCCGGGCAGAAGACAGTTGTTGTTGAAGATCTTATATCTACCGGCGGCAGTGTCATAGAGGTCGTCAACGTGCTCCGTGAGGCCGGCGCCGACGTTATCGGTATTGTAAGCATATTCACCTACGGAATGAAAAAAGGACTGGACAGGCTCAAAGAGGCAAACGTAAAGAATGTGAGCCTCACAGACTTTGACTGTATATCTCAGGTCGCTGCTGACGAAGGATATATCGCTCCTGAGGATGTGAAAAGACTTATAAAATTCAGAAATGACCCGTCAGACGAAAGCTGGATAGGAGAAAAATGATGAGATCTCTGATTGATATTCTTGAGCTTTCTGTCGAAGAGATAGATGAGCTCATAGCAACGGCAAATGGTATCATGGCTGATCCGCATAAATATTCCGAAAAATGCTCCGGCAAGAAGCTCGCTACCCTCTTCTTTGAACCGTCGACCAGAACGCGCCTTTCATTTGAGGCGGCAATGTATGAGCTCGGCGGCCATGTGATCGGATTTTCATCAGCCAACAACTCATCTGCCTCAAAAGGCGAGAGCGTGGCGGATACGGCAAAAACCGTCAGCTGCTACGCAGATATAATAGCCATGCGTCACCCCAAGGAAGGCGCTCCGCTCGTTGCGGCGATGAATGCGAGCGTTCCGGTGATAAATGCCGGAGACGGCGGGCATAACCATCCTACTCAGACGCTCGCCGATCTTATAACTATTTTCAAGGAAAAAGGCAGGTTCAACGATCTTACCATAGGTTTTTGCGGCGATCTCAAATTCGGCAGGACCGTGCATTCTCTGATTCAGGCGCTGTCCAGATATAATAACATAAAATTTATTCTTATTTCGCCCGAAGAACTCAGACTGCCCGATTATATAATAAGAGACACGCTCGAGAAAAAAGAACTTAAATACATTGAAACAACTTCATTGGAGACAGCTATGCCGGAGCTGGATGTTCTTTATATGACGCGCGTTCAGAGAGAACGCTTTTTCAGCGAGGAGGAATATTTAAGGCTCAAGGACAGTTATATACTGGACACCGACAAGCTCTCGAACGCTAAAAAGGATCTCTGTATCATGCATCCGCTTCCCCGCGTCAATGAAATATCCGTAAGTGTTGACGATGATCCTCGTGCGTGCTACTTCAAACAGGTCCTTTACGGAAAATATATGCGTATGGCTTTGATAATGAAGTTGCTGGGGGTATAACAATGACTATCGACGCTATTAAAAACGGTATAGTAATAGATCATATCAAGGCCGGGAGAGCTATGGAAATATATGAGGCGCTCGGTCTTGCCGACCTGGACTGCTCCGTTGCAATAATCAAAAACGTTGTCAGCAAAAAAAGCGCGCGCAAGGATATTATAAAGATCGATGCTGACATTCCGGTAAATCTCGCGGTTCTCGGATATATAGATCCGGATATAACCATCAATATAATCAAAGACGGACGCGTCGCTGAGAAAAAGCATATCGAGCTCCCGAAAAAGATATACGGGATCCTCCGCTGCAAAAATCCGCGCTGTATAACTACGGTTGAACAGGAGCTGCCACAGATATTCAAACTGACAGATCCCGAGAAAAGAACTTACCGCTGTATATACTGCGAAAGTAAAGTCAAATAAAAAAATCTCCCGGAAAACGGGAGATTTTTTTATCCGTCTTAATCTACATCCTCGGTAACATGCGTCACCGGAGTATCCAGTAGGTCGGGATTAAGCATATATCTCTTGAGTTTTTTAAATGCGGATGCGTAATAATAACCGTCGCATATTCTTTCATCGGTAACAATACGAAGCGTTACGAAATGGTGATGCTCAACTGTTCCGTCAAGCAAAGTAACATCCTGACTGAATATTTTTCCGTACGAGATAAATACGGGAATATTGCCGAAATCGTAAAGATGATGATATATTGCATTTATTCCAAGAGAACCCATGCTCGTGATAACGAATGATCCGTGGAACGGACTTACCTTTACAAGGGAGTTAGGGATCTTTCCGAAATAATCGAGGAAACGCAGGAAACCGATAGTGAAACGGAAAAGGAGCCCCGGGATCTTTGTCAGCAATCTTGCGGTATTGTCAAAATCGGTAGTTGACGAGGTGGCTTTTTCAACAGCCGCCTGAAATTTCTGATAAACGACCGGGACAGAATCTCTGGGGTCGAACGTGACTTTTATCGAAGTATCCGGAGAATCGATAGCAAGCCTTTTTTTAATGGTCATAACGCCCTGTATATTATTCCTTGCATATATTTTCTGCCCTGCTATGAATCTGTTTACCGCAGGCCGTTCGCTCACAAGCCTTACATAAGATGCAAGGAAAAGATGCAGGAGTCCCATTTCGGTATATCCCTCTTTACGTTTCTTGTCCAGATACTTTTCAGCGGCTGTTATATCAAGTACGTCTTCAAAATGGTTCTGGGAATCTGCGCGCACCTTCATTATGTAAGGTATAACGTAATTGTACGGAGTAAGTGTGCGAAGGCGCCTGCCGTCCTTTCTGTCTCCGAAACGTTTTTTTCTTGGTTTATATGCCGGAGTAGGATAGGAAAATATATCCTCATTTTCCTGCTCTTTGTTCTTCTTTTTCTTACTCATATATGGATTACCTCGCAAAAGTTGTAATCGAAAATCACGTATTGTTCAGTTAATTATAACATTACTAGAATATAAAGTCAAGAAAAATAGACAAATTAACTCATATACAAAAAGCACACGGATGTCTCCCGTGTGCTTTTTGTGATTATGCCTCCCGCTTTGCCTCTTCAATTACTTTATCGGCGATATTAGCCGGTACGTCGTCATATCTGACAAAATCGAAGTCAAAGCGCCCCCTGCCCTGCGTAGCTGCTCGCAGTGCGACAACATAGTCGGTCATCTCGGCATAAGGTACTTCGGCAATGACTCTTTGATATCCCTGTTTTTCTTCACATGGCTCTATGCCCATGACCTTTCCTCGGCGCTTGTTGAGGTCGCCTATAACGTCTCCGACATAATCGTCCGGGATCATAACTTTCAGCTCTCCGATCGGCTCAAGGAGCACAGGCGAGGCTTTCGGAAGCCCCTCACGGTACGCGATCCCTGCGGCAAGCTTGAAAGAGATCTCGTTTGAGTCTACCGGATGGTAGGAACCGTCGTAGAGATCCGCCGCAAGATGAACCATCGGATATCCTGCAAGAACGCCTTTTGCCATGCATTCCTGAAGTCCCTTTTCTACAGCTGGGAAAAAGTTGCGCGGAACCGCTCCGCCGAATACGCTCTCGGTAAAAGTAAGACCTTCCGCTTCTCCTGGCGAAAACTTGATCTTTACATGACCGTACTGCCCGCTTCCTCCGGACTGTTTTTTATGTTTTCCTTCGGCGTCTACGGACTTCCTTATTGTCTCTCTGTAAGGTATCTTCGGCGCTGTGAGCGTAACGGATGTGCCGAATCTGTTTTTAAGTTTCGCAACAACTATATCAAGATGAATATCTCCGAGGCCGGAAATAAGGAGCTGTTTAGTATCCGAATTATACTCATATTTGAGAGTCAAATCCTCTTCAAGCAGCTTGGATACGCCGGTAGATATCTTTTCCTCATCGCCTTTTGCCTGCGGTGCAATTGCCATACGCATATAAGGTTTCGGGAAAATGATCGGAGAGTACTTGATATCTGCGGAAGAATTTGTAAGAGTATCGTTAGTATTAGTTCCGAGAAGTTTTGTTATAACGCCTATATCTCCGCAGCAAAGCTCTTCCACATCAAACTGCTTCTTGCCGCGCATTATCATTATTTTGCTCATCTTCTCTGAAACGCCGCTCGTCGTGTTCCGAAGTACAGCGTCCTTTTTGAGAGTTCCGTTCATGACTTTGAAAAAGGATATTTTTCCAACGAAAGCGTCGGCAACGGTCTTGAATACGAATATAGATGTCTCTGATCCGTCCTTATCGATATCGATTTCCTTGATATCGCCGTTTTCATCCAGTATATGCTCTTTCCCGCGTGCAGTAGGTCTCGGGAATGAGTCGGCGATAGTGTCCAAAAAGGTTTTTATACCCCAGTTTTTGATAGCGGCTCCGCAGAACACCGGAGTGATGTCGCCGTGGATTATTCCCTGGTGTATCGCCTCCATAGATTCCTCTCTGGTGATAGGTTCATCATTGAAGAATTTATCCATGAGCTCGTCACTTGTCTGAGCTATTGCTTCAAGCAGCATATTATGATACTCATCGCAAACTTCGCGGAATTTATCCGGTATCTCAGAATCCGTGTATGAGCCTGTCGCCTTGTCAAAGGTATAAACCTTCATATCGATGAGATTGGCAAATCCGGTTACCTTATCTTCATCAATTATAGGTATCTGGATCGGGCAGACCGTCACTCCGTATTTCTCACGGATAGCTCCGAACACCTTATAAAAACGAGCCTCCGGATCATCAAAACGGTTGATGAAAAATGCTTTCGGTATCCCCGCTTCAACGGCGAGATCCCACGCCTGCTCGGTGCCGACCTGTATCCCGGCTTTTCCGTCGACAACTATGACAGCGGCGTCGGCAACTCGGACACACTGTCTGACTTCCCCCTCGAAATCAAAATATCCGGGAGTATCAAGAAGATTTATCTTAATATCCTTCCAAATGAGCGGTTCAAGAGATGCGGACACGGAATATCCGCGCTTGATCTCCTCAGGATCGTAATCGCTGACCGTGTTTCCGTCTGTTACCGATCCGAGCCTGTCGGTCGCCTTCCCTATATACAGCATGGATTCGACAAGAGAAGTTTTTCCGCCGCCGCTATGTCCCATAAGAACTACGTTGCGGATATTTTTGGTCGTGAAGTTATCCATATAAAAATACTCCCTTTTTTATTGACGCAGCGTCGGAACTGCCGTTCCGAGAAAGCTCATCGAAATTATTATACCGCAACAATATCTTGATTTCAATATTTTGTCTTAACTATTCTATCTACCATATGTAGAAAAAAAGTGGGAAAGTTTGTGCAAAATAACTATTATTTTCCGTAAAGTCGCCCTTGCCAAGTGTTCTCAGCAAACATTTTTTTATCTACTCCGTTCAATATATCGACTTTTCTGAACGCCCAGTCCGGAGCGACCGCAATACCGCGCTCGCCATCCCCGGTTATTCTTCCGATAACGGTCTCCGGAGGCAGTACCTGCAGCTGACGTACAAGTATATCGATGTACTCCTCCTTTTTTATAGGCGTGAACTCGCCAGCGTCATACATATCAAAGAGCCGTGTTCCTTTGTTAACATACAGAGAATGTATTTTTACCATATCCGGCTTTAGGCAACCTACTGCCTTGGCAGTAGCCAGCATCATATCGGGATCCTCCCCCGGCAGTCCGTCTATCAAGTGGATCGCAATATTGATCATGTCGGAGGCATGTCTCAGTCTTTCATATCCGTCAAGAAATTCTTCATATGTATGACCGCGATTTATCAATTTTGCAGTGCTGTCATGTATGGACTGAAGTCCAAGTTCCACAGTCAGGACAGTACGCTCGGCTATATCTGCCAGATAATCGACCGTACGGTCCGGCAGACAGTCTGCGCGTGTAGCAATATTCAATCCGACGGCGCCCGGCATTTTCAATAATTTTTCATAGAGCTCCTTGAGCACAGGTAAAGGCGAATATGTATTTGTATGATATTGAAGATACGGTATATATTTATCCGCATGCCATTTATCCGCCAGTAGCTCAACACCACGCTTATATTGTTCTTCAATGTCCATACAGCAATTTGCGGATGCACCTACGCCGCCGCCTGAGCAGTAGATGCATCCGCCGAAGCCCTTGCTGCCGTCAATATTGGGACAAGTCATATGCGCGTCTATCGGTATTTTTGCGCACTTTGATCCGAAGCGCTGTTTGAGATAATAATCATAAGTGTGATAGCGCTTATTCGTATCCGAATATACAAACGGGTTTGCAACGTTTTGAGAGTTAGCTTTTATTTTAGATTTCATATTTCTGCTTTAAAATAAATATCTTTTTAATAAAAATCATTATTTTTTATCGCTGAGGAAAGATAGGAGCTGGAAGATATTCGATATCCCCTTTACTTCGCTTTTGCCAAGAAAAGGCGACCGTTTGCCGATACAACTCTCCGGGATGATTATCCGTGAAAAGCCCAGGCGAAGCGCCTCCTTGATACGGTATTCAACATGCGACACAGCTCTGACCTCTCCCGCGAGACCTATCTCGCCGAATGCTATTATATCGTCAGGACACACTCTGTCGGTCATTCCGCTTATCAGCGAGAGCGCGACCGAGAGATCCGCGCCCGGCTCTTCCAGTCTGAGTCCTCCGGCGACATTGAGATATACATCGCACTCTGAAAATCTGAGCCCCATACGCTTTTCCAAAACGGCTATCAAAAGACACATGCGGTTATAATCAAATCCGTCGCAGGTACGCTTTGGTGACGGATATGCAGTTTTTGATACTAAGGATTGTATTTCCGTTATGATCGGACGGCTCCCCTCCATAACGCACCCTGCGCATGAACCTGAAACACCTTTCGGCCTTTCTGCCAGCATTGTCTCGGATGGATTGGGTATCTCTGTCAGACCACGCTCCCCCATTTCAAAAACGCCTATTTCATTAGTAGAGCCATATCTGTTCTTGATAGCGCGAATTATCCTGTAAGACTGTGTTCTTTCTCCTTCAAAATACAGAACTGCATCTACCATGTGCTCTAGAGTTTTCGGACCAGATATGCCGCCCTCCTTGTTTATATGGCCTACTAGAAATATCGCGGCATTGCTCTTTTTTGCATATACGCTGAGTGCAAGTGCCGCCTCTTTGACTTGAGTTACACTGCCAGGCGCGGAAGTAAATTTGTCCGAATAGAGCGTCTGCACAGAATCTATTATAACTATATCAGGAGACAGCTTTTCACACTGCTCGGTTATCGCTTCTGTATTCGTCTCAGTGAGCAGATACACATCTCCGTCCCCGATGCCGAGTCTGTCCGCGCGGAGTTTAAGCTGCGTTACCGACTCCTCTCCTGAAACGTACAGTATGGTGCCGGATTGCCCTAGACGGTCGCACATCTGCATGAGCAGAGTGGATTTTCCTATGCCCGGCTCGCCGGACAGAAGCACGACCGAGCCCATGACAACCCCGCCGCCCAGAACTCGGTCAAGCTCAGATATACCGGTGCTTTTTCTTATGTATTCAGGTACGTTCAGCTGATGCAGCTTTTGCGGAACTGCCACATCCCCGGCTTTTGCGGACTTGACGCTTCCTCTGTCGGCTAGTTCCTCCTCAAAGCTGTCCCATGCGCCGCACTCCGGGCATCTGCCTTTCCATTTTACACTAATATTGCCGCATTGATTGCAGACGAATACTGTTTTGTTTTCTTTCATTTTTTGTCTCCGTTTATTGTCCGGTTTGCGCACATCACCAAGCCATTTCAGTCAAAACGGCAGATCAGACACCGCGCAGAGTATTCTCGTAATTTATGATACCACATACGAAAGCAAAAGACAATCTTTTTTGATAATCTTTGTCAGCGAGGAGCCTGCTTTCTTCAGGATTGGACATAAATCCGCACTCTATCAAAATAGATGGATTATTTATATTTTTAAGTATGTATATACTGTCGTCCGCCTTTTTGATCTTTCGCGTGTTATCCGGCTGTATCTGTTCTATAGCCTCCTTTTGGACGCATTCTCCGAGCAGACGGCTGTTTTCGCAGTTAGGAGAATAATACACTTGCAGTCCGGAATATTTTGACGAGGAAAACGCATTCATATGTATGCTTACAAATATCGCATCAGGATAGCTCTCCGCTATTTTCACACGGTTTTTCAGATCATATATTTTCCTCATTCCCTTTATATTTTCCTCTTCGCTGTAAAGGAGCTTATCTTCTGTCCGCGTATAAACTACGTTATATCCCATTTCGGTCAGCGATTTTCCAAGGAGCATAGCCACACTCAAATTCAGATCTTTTTCAAGATGACCGTCCGCGCTTACTGCGCCGCCGTCCTCTCCGCCGTGCCCGGCGTCGATTATGACTGTAGTTACGCTTCCGGAGTAAACAGGCGATACGTCCGCAGCAACCGATCCCGCATATTGATACGACATAAGGAATACCAGCGTCACCAGTATGAGAGACAGAGCGGCCGCTGCAGCTCTGAATGCTGAAGAGAGAATGCTTCCGTATCCGCAGGTGATCACCGCTCCTTTTTTATCAGTACGCAAAAAAAATCCCCCCTATACTCTTTCTATAAAAAAGTATATGGGGGGATTCCGGCGAATATCACTTAGCGCCTTTTTTATTGTTGTCTTTGCCGCTGATCGATCTCAGAATATGCACATTGCCATACCCAAGTCTGTATCCTATCGCTGTGGCGGCTACCGCGATAAAAGGCATTATACAGTAGAACGCAGAAAAATATACGTGATAATATGCACTGTCGGCGTTGAGGAAAGAATCGACTACGCCGATATACATCGATTCAGCAAACCTCAGTATTATATTAAGAATAAATATTGCTGTATCTACGAAATATGTGCTGTTATACGTGTGGATAAGCGCGAACACCAGCATGATAAGAGCCAGGAGAAGATTGAGCGAATTTGCGCAGAGAGAAAGGAGCACACCTTTTGCTGGGCACGGCTTTATCCTGCCAGAATCGACCCTTACCCTGTCCTTCGATCCGTAGTCCCATGCGACCGAATACAGCAGGAAAACGAAAAAAAGGATCGAAAACACGGATACCGTCGTCATCAGAGTATCGGTATACGGACTTTCGGTAACATGTACTGCTGCATAGAGAACAAGAGCAAATATCGTTATCCCGACCTGATTCACGAAAAGCCTTACGATATCGTACGAGTTTTCCTTGAAAAATTTCATATATTCAAAATTTCCCTTTTAGCTTTTGTGCGTTTAGTGTTTTTCCTTAGACTATTCTATCATAATGGACCGAAAAAACAATACGATTGCAAAATTGTTTACAGATTATCCACTAAATATTTTTAAAGTTTTGTATAATTATATTTGGTAAAGAATTTTACGAGGTGATCGAAATGTCTGTTTTGACCTTCAGGAGCGAGGAATTCAAGACTTTTCCGGCAATTTTACGCGAATACGCCACAACGACCTTTTCCATAAAAGGCTGTTCAGAAAAAACAATGTGTGAATATCTGCTCGATCTGAGGACTTTTTTCCGCTATATACGAGCTGTAAAAAACGGGATCCGTGCTGATTCCCCGGAATTCGAGGAGATAGATATCTCAGACCTTGAGGACGCCGAGATCGTCTCCGTCATGCCTACGGATATATACTCTTTTCTCGTCGCCGCCGCCACCGAACGGAAAAATAACACATCCACCAGAGCCAGAAAGCTGTCGGCGCTAAAATCATTTTACGGCTATATAGTAAAGAGAAAACACATGATGGAGACCAGCCCTGTATCCGAGATCGAAGGGCCTAAAAAAAAGCTGGCGATACCCAAATATCTTAGCCTTGAGGAAAGCATTTCTCTTCTTGATGCAGTCAGGAACGATACCGGATCCAAGACCAGAAAGAGAGATTACTGCATGATAACTCTCTTTCTTAACTGCGGCATGCGTCTGTCAGAACTTGTCGGTATAAACATATCTGATATTGACCCTCTTCTCAGATCAATGAAGGTGACCGGAAAAGGCAACAAGGAACGGATCATATATCTCAACAACGCATGCCGGGAAGCTATACAGGATTACTATACCGTGCGACTGTCGCCGGAGACGGAAAACATAAAGAACAATGCCCTATTCCTAAGCACAAGAGACCAGAGGATATCCAACAAGACCGTACAGTGGGTAGTCTACAAATATCTTCGCCTTGCGGGACTTGAGAGCAAAGGGATGTCTGTCCACAAACTTCGCCATACCGCCGCAACTCTTATGTATCAGTCCGGACACGTTGACGTTAGGGTACTCAAGGATATTTTAGGACACGAACAGCTCAATACAACACAGATATATACTCATATAGTCAATGAAAATATGGAGAGGGCAATGTTCTCAAACCCATTGTCGGATATATCTCCTGGAAACGGCGGCAAAAACAAACGCGGCGGAAAGGATGACGCGGAATGATCGATCACCTGCTTATGCAGACCCAGATACAGACCGAAAGGATATGTGCAACATGAATATCGGAGATAAGATCAGAAGGTTCCGCAAAGCGGCAAATATGACGCAGACCGAACTTGCAGGAAATAAAATAACACGTAATATGCTCAGCTGTATTGAAAACGGAAGCGCCCTTCCCTCCGTTCAGACACTTGTCTATATTGCGGAACGCCTCTCCGTTCCGCCGGAGTTCCTTATATCCGAGAGCGATGACTTGACGCCCTTTTTAAAGCTTGAGCATCTTGCGGATATAAAGAGAGAGTTTTCATGCGGCCATTACCGTGAATGTATTCGTCTTTACAACAAACATTTCAGAAAACATGGAAACAGCGATAAAGATGACGAATTGGCATATATAATGACTTATTCTCTTTTTTACACTGGACGCGCAGAGGTCATGAACGGCGAGATGAACAGCGCATCGCTCCATTTTGCAGAAGCTCTTGAATTTGCGGAAAAGACGGTTTATGACACCTTCTCCGTAAAAATGCGCATCGAACTGTACAGACCCGTAGCTGAAAATATACAGCAGGCGGTTTTCAGTATGCCGAAGGATAAATATCAGAGAGATATAACCGAGCTGTGCGACGAAGAATTTTTCAAATATATGACGGACGATCAGGATTTTGAATACAGCAACCGCTATTATGCAAATCACATCGCCGCAAAAAAGCTTATGAAGACCTACGATTATAATGGGGCTCTCGGACTTATGAAAAGTATCGAAGACAACAAATCGTATCCAGATATAAATATGGTATTGCTCTTTCGAGTATATTCTGATATGGAGATATGCTGCCGTGAAATAACGGACTTTGAAAATGCATACAGATATTCTACCAAGCGCCTATCGCTCTTGGAATCTTTCAGATCATAACGTCAGTCAAATCATAACGCCAGTCAAATCATAACGTCAGTCAGACATAAAAACCTCCCGGAGAAATATACCGGGAGGTTTTTGCGTATTATCCCCTTAGTATGAGTATCTCAAAACATATATACATAAAGCTATCAATGTAATATTAATATTTTGATGCGCGTATGCGCCTTTAATTATATTTAATTATTATATAAATAAAGCAACATTTATAAAACGTATTGACAAAGTAAAAATTAGGTGGTATATTATATTTGGTGAAGATTGGATTATTTCGGGGAAAAACGGGAAATTTCTCCTGTTTTTCGGGAATATGATACAAATACTGGCACCTTAATTTGTAATATTTTAGGAAGGAGAGATTTGCTCAGGCAAATCAACATTTCGGCTTGGACAAACATACAAAGATCAACAATGTTGCCGGACTGCCGCAGGTCGACACGCTCCGTGCAGCATTGGAAAAAACGCAAAATGCCGCCGTCAGAGATCAGATAGCTTCTCTTTTCGACGACAGCACTTTTGTTGAAATCGGAACGTACACAAAGCGTGCATTCAGCGAATTTGTGTCCAACGAGCGCACCGAGGAATTCGAGGGCGTCATCTGCGGCTACGGAGCCATAGACGGCAAGCTCGTCTTCGCTTTTGCGGAGGACCCGGAAAGAATGAACGGCGCGATCGACGACAGGCACGCAAAAAAGATCGTGTCTCTTTATAACCTGGCTATAAAGAACGCATCTCCCGTAATAGGGATATTCAACAGCTCCGGAGCGGATATATTCGAGGGCGTATCCGCACTTTCAGCATACGGCAGAGTAATAAAAGCTGTATCTGAGGCCTCCGGGATCATCCCTCAGATAGCGTATGTCGCAGGAAAATGCATCGGCACGGCAGCAACCGTCGCTTCAATGTTTGACCTTGTTGTAAAAGCTGATGACGCCGTATTTTATGTAAATTCCCCCGCTCTCACAGGCGCAGACGGCGCTCAGGACTCCGTCCTTGCTTATTCAGCCGACAAGAGCGACTGCGCAAGATATATACGCAGTCTCGTATCCTTCCTCCCCGATAATGCATCCACCGGAGTCATCGCAGAAGAATGTGCCGACGATTACAACCGCATGCTTGGCGATATAGATTTTTCCGGAGACGCAGTATCCGCGATATCCTCCATATCTGATAACGGTATGTCCATACCGGTAGGCGGCAGCTATGCTCCGTCTGTGACGACCGCATTTTCTACAGTCGGTGGAGTCAGATGCGGAATCATCGCTACTTCCTATTCCGTCAATGAAGGCAGACTCACTCCTGCCGCCGCTAGAAAAGTGGCAAGATTCGTCAGTCTGTGCGACGCTTTTTCTATTCCGATAGTCACTCTTGTAGATTCCGCAGGAACAGACATAACCCCCGAGAATGAAAAAGCTCCTTTTGCCGCCGATCTTGCAAAGCTCGCGTTCGCATATGCAAAGTCTACTGCCCCGAAAGTTACTGTGGTGCTCGGACATGCTATCGGCGCATCCTATATACTTCTTGGATCTAAAGCATTGGGCGCAGACATCACTTATGCGCTCGACGTCTCTGAGATAGGTGCGCTCCCCGCCGAGAGCGGAGTAGCATTCGCATGGGATAAATATATCACCACTGATAAGACGCGCGCTGAACTGGTCTCTGAGTGGAGATCTACTGTGGCATCTCCGGTCGCTGCCGCGTCTACGGGCGAGATCGACGATATAATCAGTACAAGCGAACTCAGAGCAAGAATATGCTCCGCTCTTTTGATGCTCTGCGACAAGGGATCGATCCCCTTCCGCCGTCATGAGATTCTTCCTCTTTAACGGAGGTACGCCATGAACTTTCTTTTAAGTATAACCCCCGATGATTACGGAAGCGAGATAATCGGGACTAAAGGATTTCTGGAAACTTTAGGTTTCGGCTTTCAGATGCTGCTGCTCGGTATGCTGACAGTATTTGCGGCCCTCTGCATAATTTGGCTCGCTCTAGTCCTGTTTAAAATAGTATTCCACGACCTCCCGGCAAAAAAACACAAGTCCGAAGCCGCTGAAGAAGTGGCAGGCGTTTCAGAGACCGTAGAGTATTCCTCAACGGATGATGCAGAAATAGTCGCCGCCATAATCGCTGCTATATCTGCGGCAGAGACCGAGAGCCCGGACAAAAAATTCCGGGTCGTATCATTCAAAAGAAAATAAATTGACGGTGCCGCATTTATTCCGTCGATAAAGAATGCGGATGAAAGGAATTGAAAATGAAAAAATATAACGTTACTGTAAACGGAACAATGTATGAAGTAGTGGTCGAAGAGGCTGATGCCGCATCAGTCTCCGCTCCCGTTGCTGCACCGGCGGCTCCCGTAGCTCCCGCTCCCAAGGCGGCTGCCCCCAAGGCAGCTCCCGCTCCTAAAGCTGCTGCTGTTGCAGGAAGCGAGGGCACAGAGAAAGTTACGGCTCCTATGCCCGGAAACGTGCTTGAAGTAAAGGTTTCTGTCGGTCAGTCTGTCAAGAAAGGCGACACCGTCATAGTACTTGAGGCTATGAAGATGGAAAATGATATTCCCGCCCCCAGAGACGGCGTTATAGCCTCCGTCAATGTTCAAAAAGGCGCTACGATCGCCTCAGGCGACACTATAGTAACTCTTAACTGATCACCGGAAAGGTCGGTACTTGAAATGAAAGAAGCCATACTGAACTTTCTCGGCTCTACAGGCATCGCAAAACTCTTCCAGGAGTCCGGGTGGGTGAGATATATTATAATGTACGTCATTATAGGCGTTCTCCTCTACCTTGCGATCGTCAAGAAATTTGAGCCTCTGCTCCTCCTCCCTATCGCCTTCGGAATGCTTTTGGCAAACCTTCCCGGAGCAAACCTCATGCATATGGATATGTTCTTTGATGAATACTATGTCGAAAAATATATTCTTCCGATCATAGGTGAGGACAATATCAAGCTGCTCGGAAACGAGCTTTTAAACATAGCAAATCTCTCGCAAAGTATAAAAGATGATATACTTGCCGCCATGAACGCAAATGATATCGGCGCACTTACAACTCTTGTGGCAGACAATATCTCATCTATATCTATCTCTAACATACCTCATATAATAGGAGAATCAAGCCCTGTTTACGCTGAGCTCAGCAGTGTCATGTCGGATTTCTTCGGAGATTCCGGACACGTTAAAATGGGCAAGGTCGTCTCCGAAGTCGTCACTGAGGGCGGTCTTGTAGACATCCTGTATCTCGGAGTCAAGCTCGGTGTTTATCCATCGCTGATATTCCTCGGCGTCGGCGCTATGACTGATTTCAGTGCGCTTATCGCCAATCCGAAGTCACTGCTCATGGGAGCAGGCGCTCAGCTTGGCGTGTTCGTAGCATTTTTCCTTGCTCTTTTCTTCTCTTTCTCCCCGATCCAGGCAGCAGCAATAGGTATAATCGGCGGAGCTGATGGTCCTACGGCTATACTCGTTACTAAAATACTTGCGCCTGAACTTCTCGGAGCAATAGCGATCGCCGCATACTCATATATGGCGTTGATCCCGATAATCCAGCCTCCTTTCATGCGCCTGCTCACGACAGAAAAGGAGAGACGCATCAAGATGACCAATCTCAGACCCGTCTCCCAGACCGAGAAAGTAATATTCCCTATTATCGTAACACTTATAGTAGTTCTCATAGTTCCTGACGCAGCTCCTCTTGTAGGATTCCTTATGCTCGGTAACCTCTTTAACGTATGCGGTGTCACAGACAGACTTTCCAAGACCGCGCAGAACGAGCTCATAAATATCGTTACGATTTTCCTCGGTGTATCGGTCGGCGCTACCGCTAACGCTGAAAACTTCCTCCAGTGGAAGACGCTCGGTATAATTTTCCTTGGCCTTTTCGCATTCATTGTATCCACTATTGGCGGACTGCTCACCGGAAAAATAATGTGCTGGGCTACGAAAGGAAAGATCAATCCTCTTATCGGCTCTGCAGGTGTATCCGCTGTTCCGATGGCGGCTCGTGTATCTCAGGATGTCGGCCGTAAGTACGATCCGTCTAACTTCCTGCTCATGCACGCTATGGGACCTAACGTTGCCGGAGTCATCGGTTCTGCAGTTGCCGCAGGCGTTTTCCTAAGCTTCTTCGCCTAAAAGAAGCATTTACAAAGAAAGGATAATTGTAAAATGTCTAAAGTCTTAGTTACAGAAACCGTTTTACGCGATGCACATCAGTCGCTTGCCGCTACGCGTATGACAACTGAGGAAATGCTCCCCATTCTGGACGATCTCGATAAAGTCGGCTATTATTCTCTTGAGGCATGGGGCGGAGCCACGTTCGACGCCTGCCTCAGGTTCCTGCACGAGGATCCATGGAACCGTCTTAGAATAATACGCGAACATGCTAAAAACACTAAACTTCAAATGCTCTTCCGCGGTCAGAACATTCTTGGATATCGCCACTATTCAGATGATGTCGTTGAATACTTTGTACAGAAATCTATCGCTAACGGCATAGATATTATCCGTATTTTCGACGCTCTTAACGATGCCCGCAATCTTCAGACTGCTATAAAAGCCACTATAAAAGAGGGCGGACATGTTCAGGCCGCTATTTCCTACACGACATCTCCTTTCCACTCTAACGAGAATTTTGCTCAGTACGCAAAACAGCTCGAGGAAATGGGAGCTAATTCGATATGCATAAAGGATATGGCAGGACTTCTTAAGCCGTACGAGGCTTATCAGCTTGTTAAGACGCTCAAAAATACGGTCAAGATACCGATACAGCTCCATACACACTACACTTCCGGACTCGCATCAATGACGCTTCTGAAGGCTATCGAGGCTGGTGTAGATATTGTGGATACGGCTATTTCACCGCTCGCAATGGGAACATCCAACCCTCCGACAGAATCAATAGTAGCGACACTTGAGGGAACGCCTTACGATACCGGCCTCGACCTTAAGAAACTCGACGTAGTTTCAAAGTACTTCTCCACCATTCGCGAGAAATATCTTGCAAACGGACTCATAGATCCCAAGGTGCTCAAGGTCGATGTCAACGCCCTTCTCTATCAGGTTCCCGGCGGGATGCTCTCCAACCTCGTATCTCAGCTTAAACTCGCAGGAAAATCAGATAAACTCGCGGACGTTCTTGCGGAAGTGCCGAAAGTCAGAAAGGACGCAGGATATCCCCCGCTTGTTACTCCTACATCTCAGATAGTCGGAACTCAGGCAGTAAACAACGTGCTCTTCAATGAGAACGGAAGATATTCAAGAGTCACGAAAGAGTTTAAAGCCCTTATCCGCGGAGAATACGGTAAATGCCCCGCACCGATATCCGAAGATATCAAAAAGCTCATAATCGGTGATGACGAGATCATAGACTATCGTCCTGCCGACAAGATCCCGCCCGAACTCGATTCTCTCAGAGAGAGAGTTGCACCTTATCAGGAGCAGGAGGAAGACGTTTTGTCACTTGCGCTTTTTGAGCAGGTCGCAATAAAATTCTTTGAATGGAGAAAAGAGCAAAAATATAAGCTCGACAGCAATGCGGACGTCAATAACGGCATCCACAGTGTTTGATCGATCACTGTAAAAAAACAAAAGCCGCGCCGTTAAAATCAACGGCGCGGCTTTTAAAATACAAAAAAATGTGCGGCCCCCTTACGGAACCGCACATTTTTTGAATTGCTTATAAATATTATTTTTTATCCGGATCGCTGTTATCGTTTCCGACGTTATCGTTATTTGTACCGTCGTCTCCGGTATGATCTGCAGGATCGACCGCGTCTCCACCGATATCACCGTGTCCGTCTGACGCTCCGCCGTTATCGCTACGGTCATTCGAGCCTCCTCCGGCATATCCGGGATCGGGATTGAAGTTTCTCATGAACTCATCATTCATGGCGCGAGCCATTCGCTCTGCTTCTTCTCTCTGTCTCTCGGCGCGCATCCTGTTCTCTTCTTCGCTCTTCTTCTTTTTCTCCTCAGCTATTTTCTCTATATCCTCAATGGTTGGATCATCGTTCTCCATAGCATAGTTGAACTGATCCTGATCCATTGTTTCATTCTTGAGAAGGAATTTAGCAACGAAGTGCAGTTTTTCGATATGATCGCTGAGATACTTTTTGCATCTGTCATAAGACTGAGATATAATGCTTCTGATCTCATCGTCTATCTCGGCAGCGGTCTTTTCGGAATAATTTTTGCCGGTCGAGAAATCTCTGCCGAGGAATACCTCATCCTGAGAATGCTCCGAGCCGTAGAGAACAGTTCCGAGCTTTTCGCTCATACCATATCTCGTTACCATATTGCGAGCTATCTTTGTTGCCTGCTGTATATCACTGGAGGCACCGGTAGAGATATCCTCGAGTATCAGCTCCTCAGCGGCTCTTCCTCCTAGCGCACGCACTATCTGATCCAGCATCTCGTTCTTGGTATCGCTCATTCTGTCCTCAGTAGGAACGCTCAGAGTGACTCCGCCGGCATTGCCTGCCGGGATTATGGTTATCTGTTTGACAGGATCAGTGTACTTGCAGTAGTAAGATGCAACTGCGTGCCCAGCCTCGTGGTATGCGCAGAGGACATTGTCTTTCTCTGTACGGACCTTGTTTTTCTTTTGAGGGCCGAGCAGTATTTTCATATAAGATTCTTCGATATCATCCATACCGATAAGCTGTTTGTTCTTTTTAGCGGCTCTGAGCGCTGCCTCATTAAGAAGATTAGCAAGATCTGCTCCGGTGAACCCGATGGTTATCTGAGCGATCTTCTTAAGATCTACGGTTTCCTCAAGGGGTTTATTTCTGCAGTGGACTTTGAGTATCTCTTCTCTTCCCTTGATATCGGGATAGTTGACCGTGACCTGTCTGTCAAAACGTCCGGGACGCAGAAGCGCCGGGTCTAGTATATCGGGACGGTTTGTCGCCGCGATGACGATAACTCCCTCCTGATTTCCAAAACCGTCCATTTCGACGAGCAGCTGATTGAGAGTTTGCTCTCTTTCGTCATGACCACCGCCGAGACCGGCTCCTCTGTGTCTGCCCACTGCGTCTATCTCATCTATGAATATTATACTTGCCGGCGATTTTCTTGCCTGTTCGAACAGGTCTCTGACTCTGGATGCACCTACTCCGACGTACATCTCGACGAAGTCGGAACCGGAGATAGAGAAGAAAGGAACGCCTGCCTCGCCCGCTACCGCCTTTGCCAGTAATGTCTTACCGGTACCGGGAGGGCCGACAAGAAGAACTCCTCTCGGGATACGTGCTCCGAGCCGAACGAATTTTGCCGGATTCTTAAGGAATTCAACAACTTCCTCGAGCTCTGCTTTTTCTTCATCCGCTCCGGCAACATCAGCAAATTTAACAGCGTTTTTGTCGGCGCCGTTCATTTTTGCCTTTGCCTTTGCAAAAGAATTGATCTTACCGGCCCCCATCGACGTCTGTTTGAGCATATAGATCCAGAGTCCGACAAGAATGGCTCCGAGAATTATATACGGGAGATAAGCGACATACCAGGGTGCATCCTGAGCCGCCTTGTAGTCGTAATACTCAATTATACCGGCTTTATACTGTTCTTCAGCTATCTTGTTTATCTCTTCGAGCTGGAAAGAATGACTAAGCCTGTAAACATGCTGTTCAAGAACATATTTGCCGTTTTCAGTAACGAAGACAAGATTTCCGTCTGTTGAATTTGCCTCGTCGATTATCTTTGAATAAACAGTTATCTCGAACTTTTCATTTACCTCGAATGAAACGACCTGCTTATTATCGAACTGTTCGATAAGGTCGCTGTACCTGAAAGTCTCCTGTTCATCAAACATATTTACCACAATGTAGGCAAAGATAACAGCCACCAGCAAAAAACTAAGCAGTAAAAATATGTTTTTAAAGTTAGCCTTCATCAAATATAACCATGCCTTTCGATTAATAAATCCGGGTACTGTAAAATATCGGAGTCCTATAAACGGGCTCTGCCGAAGGCAGGAGCCGGTCAACAGATATACGAGCGGAAACGGCCGTACGGAAACGCGTCATTCACAATATATGATAAAAGGTCCGTCTCCTTTCGGTTTTCTGTCCTCCCGGACCCCGAAACCCGGGATCCATACAATGCCGCTGTCGTCACAAAGTATCGGCAACGTCCTGCGCCGCTCTTCCGAAAGTTTTTTATCGGAAAAAAGCTTTTTGACCTTTCTGGTCAAACCTCCGTAATAATAAGTGTCCCCAGCAATTTTATTTCTAACAAAAAGATTGCCTTTAATTATAGCAGAGGAAAGGTTTGCATGTATAGATAATTTGTAAACATTTGGAACACTGTTTGAAAATTCTCGATTTTTGTCATAAGACAATATTATTTTGCCGCCGGTAGAAGGGATAAAGGTCGTGCCGGGCGTTATCGGGATGTTGAATCCGGTTTCGCTCCCGCCACTGGTATATACAGAATCGGTGGAGCATATTTTTGCTTTTTTTCCGTCTGAAATAAAACTTACGCCTGACGGAAGATCGACTCTGAATGCCCCGCCGCGCGCGATCAGTTTTTTTATCGAAGCAAAATGTACGTATTCCGGAGTTTCAGATGCCCCGTGATCTCGGCACATATTGCATACAACTCTGAAAAGAAGCGCCGGGTGAAGAGCCTTGAGCGCCGCAACGTCAGCAATTCCGGATGCTACGACAGCACTGTAAATATCGCGCGCCGCTCTCTCGATATAATCCAGGTCGGAGCGCATGATCTTGGATGTTCGATAAGCATTTTTGATAGCGCCTGAGCATATACGTTCCAGCTTCGGAACTATCTCACAGCGTATATAATTGCGCGAGTAATCCGTGACGGCGTTGGTAGAATCCGTTACGTACTCGATACCGTTAGATATCAGAAATTCCTCGATCTCTTTTTTGGTAAGCGGAAGTATAGGTCTTACGATATTTCCGCGTATCGGTGCTATACCGCACATGCCGCGCGTTCCGCTGCCTCTGACAAGATTAAAAAGCATAGTCTCAAGGTTGTCCGTCGCATTATGCGCGACTGCGATCGAGGTGAACGAATGTTTTTTCCGGCACTCTTCAAGTATCCTGTAACGCTCATCTCTCGCAGCTTCCTCAAGACCCTTTCCGCTCTCTGCTGATATCTTAGGTATATCTACATGATAAGCCTCAAAATCGACTGAAAAATCGGAACATAAATTCCGGCAGAACGCCTCGTCTCTATCTGCTTCGGCTCCGCGTATGCCGTGATTTACATGTACGCAAGCGATAGGAAATCCGTAGCTGACGGAATATTCAAGCAGGAATCGCAGGAGAAAAACGGAATCCGCTCCGCCTGACAGCGCTACGATGACTCCTCCGGACATGAGCTGCTCCATCCCTGCTTCAAGTATGCTGTCAATACAAGCTGAATACAGTCGTTTTCCGACCTCGCTGTTTTGAAAAATACACATATCAGCCTACTCCCAGGCTCTCGTCAGTCTCGAGCGTGCGGAACTTTGTAAACTGTGCTGTCCAGCCCATCTTTACACTGCCGACAGCTCCGTGACGATTCTTTGCGATGATGACCTCGGCAGTGCTGGGTCCGTCGGGAACCGTCCCTGAGCCCTCTTCGCCTGTCTTATAATATTCGTCACGATAGAGAAACAGGACAATATCAGCGTCCTGCTCTATTGCTCCTGAGTCTCTGAGGTCTGACAGCATCGGCTTTTTAACAGTCCTTGATTCCGGGTTTCTCGAGAGCTGCGCACAGCATATGATAGGAATACCGAGATCCTTGGCCATGATCTTAAGGTTTCGCGATATTTCGCCAACTTCAAACGCCCTGTTATCTGACGGTCTGCTGCTCTGCATCAACTGAAGATAGTCCACTACGACAAGTCCAAGATTTTTGACCCGGCGCAATTTCGCCTTCATATCGGTAACGCTTATTCCGGAGGTATCGTCGATATATATATCGCATCCGGCAAGCTCGGTAGCCGCGTCAGCAAGGCGCTCCCACATTTCCGGATTTATTTCCCCGCTTCTCAGCGCGTGGCTGTCTACAAGCGCCTCACTGGAAAGCATCCTGTTTACCAGCTGTTCTGCCGACATTTCAAGCGAAAAAATACATACTGTTTTTTTGGAGTGCTTAGCAACGTTCGTTGCTATATTCATCGCAAATGAAGTTTTACCCATTCCAGGGCGAGCCCCGACGAGTACGAGATCACCTTTTCCCAGCTGAACGAGTACCCTGTCCAGTCCTGAAAATCCCGTCTTTGTTTCGTTTGATACGCCTTTTGATTCGGAGTTACGCTCAAGTTCCTGATATACACCCGACATGACGTCTTTTATATGCCGGAATTCCCTCGTATCTCTGTTTTGCGCAATATCGAATATGATTTGTTCAGCGCGGTCTACAACGTCCTGAGCCTTGCCTTCCTCTGAATAAGCGATCTCACTTATATCGTCGCATGCGCCGATGAGACGTCTTAGCAAAGCCTTGTCGTGAACAATAACGGCATAGTCCTTTATGTTGGATGCCGACGGCACGGACTGCGCTATAAGAGAAATATACTGTATTCCTCCTGCTTCGTCTTTCACCCCGCTCTGTACGAGCGCGTTTACGAGCGTTACCGTGTCTATACTGCTGTTAGCAAGGAACATGCTCTGAATTTCCGAAAAAATAAGCCGATGCTCTTCAAGATAGAAATCATCAGGAGTAAGAAAACCGGCTATTTTTTCAAAAGATGCAGGATTTATTATTATCGATCCCAGCACCGCCTGCTCCGCCTCGATCGAGGCGGGCATTTTTTTGATCAAATCGCTGTCCATAAAAGCTCCCTGCCGTAATTAGTCTTTGACCGCAACGACAAATTTTGCACTGATCTCCGATGTAAGGCGTATCTCAACTGAATAATTTCCGTACGCTCGAATATTTTCCTGAAGATTTATCTTGCGTTTATCAATTTCCATACCTATCTTTTTTTGAAGCTCAGCTGCAATATCTTTAGCCGTAACGGAACCGTACAGTCTGCCGTCAGCCCCGTGAGGTGCGGAAATGGTGATCTCAGTACCGTTTATCTTCTCTGCAACGGCAAGTGCCGCGCGCCTCTCCTCTTCGATGCGGAATTTTTTTGCCTCTTCTCTGTTTTTGAGCTCATTTTCCGCTTTTGCGTCAGCTATGATCGCAAGTTTTTTAGGCAAAAGGAAGTTTCTCGCGTATCCGTCCGATACGTCTATTATGCTCCCCTTTTTACCCTGCCCTTTCACATCGCTCAACAATACTACTTTCATAAGAAAACCAAGCCTTTCCTGCTATAATAGTTGTTTTTAAGTGTCAAGATACTCGTCTATACTGTCCTTGAGCTGCTGTATGACAGACTGGACGGAATCGGAAGATATCTGTGCTCCCGCTACATCGAAATGCCCGCCTCCGTTCATTTTTTCGAGTATCAGCTGCATATTTATATTTCCGGAAGAACGACCTGAGATGTGTATCCTGTCGTTTATCTTCACGAGAGCGAACGCCGCTTCAACGCCCTTTACGGTAAGCAGCTTGTCTGCCACCTTGGCGGCGGTTACGCGATAGCTGTCATCAGTGTCGCCATCGCAGGAAGCGATAGCTATCCTCTCGCGGTACATGGTTACCGATGAATTGAATCTCGCCTCTCTCGCAAGCTCGCTGAGATCCGTTCTGAAGAGGTCAATCGCCTCTCCCGGACTGGCTCCCGCTCCCCTGAGGAACTGAGCTGCCGCAAAAGTCCTTGTCCCGGTGTTTCTTGTAAACTGTTTCGTATCGAGAAGTATACCGGCGAGCAGTAGCTCCGCCTCCTCTTTCATCAGATTCTGCGAGCGGAGCGATGTCTCTATCATTTCTGTGACAAGTTCTGCGCATGAGGATGCAGATGGATCGATATAAGACAGTTTTACCTGCTCCGGATGAGTTGAGATCTTTCTGTGATGGTCTATGACTGCTATCGACCCGACTTTTCTTGCAACCGCCGGGAATTCGAGGTTGTTGAAATTGTTGACATCTACGACTATCAGCAATGTGTCCGGCGTTATAAGATCAAGCGCGTCTGCATCGTCGACAAACATATTGTCGTATGCACGTATCTGACTCAGCTTGTCAAAACAGTACGCCAGATTCTTATTATGGGTGTCTACGGCAATGTTGACCTTAACTCCGCACATTGAAACTATCTTTGAAACACCTATTGCAGAGGCAAATGAGTCGAAATCTCCATATCTGTGCCCCATTATTATAACGTTGTCAGCTCTGCCTATCATAGCGGTCAGCTGACTGTTAACAACGCGGGAACGGACGCTGGATTTTCTGAACACCGACTTTGTACGCCCTCCGAAATACTCGGTAGAGGATTCCGTTTTATAGACAGCCTGATCTCCTCCGCGCTGAAGCGCAAGATCAAGCGCTTCCCTGGCATACTTTTCTCTCTCAGAAAGAGGCGCCGGAAAGCAGGAAACTCCTATCGATACGGTGATCGGCACTCCGTCACCGACCCGAGCCGATCTGACATCGTCTAGGACCGAAAAACGGTTACCCAAACATGTGTCCAGGTGTTCAGCGTCAAAAAACATAATATATTTGTCGTTGTCGTAAGATTTAATGACGCCGTTCATCGACTGCGCCCAGCGTTTGAGCGTGTCATCCACGCCGGAGATCGCGTCTCTGAAATTGTCGTGGACATACTCGACTATATCATCTATATTGTCGATCGATATATATGCTACCGCGATTCGATCGTCGTCATATCTCTTCTTGAGGCGCTCGATCTCGGTGACCTCATACAATACGATGCAGTAATAAGTCTCAGGAGGATCTATCTTATGTCCGCTTATATTAAAGGTCCTGCCGGATATATTAACCGCCATACCCTCGAAATCTCCGACAGACGGATCGAAAGGAAGCAGTTCGGACACATCCCTGCCTGCATAGCCATTAATGTCGGAGCCCAGCAGCTCAGACATCTCGGAATTGCACCAAAGCACTACCCCTGTCCTGTCGAATATGATCACCGGACATTTGATACTCGCAAGCACTGTAAAGCTCTTCTCCGACGCAAGCTCTGTTATAGTACCTGAAACAGCTGCGGGAAGCCTTCTGTTCCGAACGCCAAGCCATGCAGAAACGAGCGCAAGGTAAATCACCAGCGCCGCTATACCTATTACCGGGATCGGAATAAAATCAATATACATCAATGCTGCAAAAACCAGCATCAGCACAACGCACGCCGCAGAGATACAGAATATGATATCGTTTCTCGTACGAGCGTCGGTATGCTTGTCCGATGATGACTGCCTGTTATTTAACATAGCTTAATCAGCCCTAAAGCATTCTCCTTAATTATTTGAGTCTTTATCGGTTTTTTTCTTATTTTTAAACGACACATATGCGCCGAAGAAAGAAAATATCAAAACCAAAAATGCAAGGATGCTCAGGTTCAAAAATATGAGCAGGATAACGAGCCAGAATAAGAATCCTCCCTTGCGCGGTTTTTTTCTCAGATTTTCCGCAAATACTGCGAATCCGACGTAAGCCATAACGGCCATCATGATCAGCGCTATATTTTTTGCTGCGACCGCGGGGACATTGTTGTAGCTCCCTAAAAACATAATGAAGACAAGCGATGCAAGATAGACCGCCGCTGAAAAAGGCCCTAAACTGAACTTTGTGCTCTCGCGGCTGAGCTTGACTTCGTAAACCGAGGAAAAAAGCTTTGAAAACACAGCGGTAACGATAATGCTTTTGAAAAATCCGTAAATAACGCAAAGTGCAAAAACCAGGCCTAAACAGCTAAAGACAAGCGCGGATACCGTCTCTTTATTTATGCTGTTGAGCAGTAGATTTTCCCCGTAGCTTATCTTGACCCTCGTCAGCTCATCGTAGATATAGCTCTGCATATCGTTAAGCAGCTTTACACTGTACTCATTAAAGGAAAGTTCATTTATATATCCGTATACAGAATAGACCTGTGCCAAAAATGCTGACGCTGTAAAGAAAACCGTTGCGGACGTCATTGCGATTATCGCAGTATTGCGCTTTATCTTTTTCAGATAAATAAGAGACGTGATAAATCCAATAAGCACGCTCTCCGTAATAAACACGGCGTAAACCGGATATAAAAAAGCACATACCAGGATCTCGCACACAGCGATAACTGACACCAAAGTTATAGTTGTCCTGCCGCCGCAAAACATAAACGCGGTCGCTACAACAATGCAAATGAACGCCAGTATCTTTGAAAAATATTCCCAGCTGAGTACAAGAACCAAGGACGACGCAACGATCACGGCCGCGAGCGATAACACTCCTGCGCCTGAGATCTGTATCCACGGCGATATAGCAAATTTGTTCTTGGTTTCAGACAAATAACTCACCTAATTTCGTAAAAATAATGTTTATGCCGGCGTTCATGACGACGTTTCAGGCGCCATGCGCCGCAATAACCGCAAAAAACTACTATATAGTATAACAGAATAACGTTTTAAAGTAAATATAAACGGAGATTTTTTTCGTGAATTTACTGTTAATTCGAACAAACGCTCCGAGGTCACTGCCGCAGATACAGTAGAGCCGGAACCGGTATCTACATACGCCGCACCTATCAAAAACTCCGTACCGTTTTGTCTGAAATACCTTGTATATTGAAAAAAACAAAGAACGCATTTATCGATACATCAAAATAAAAGCTTCAAATCGAACTGAACAAGTATGTTCAAAAATATTGCAAAAGATGCTGTTATGTAGTAAAATATAGTAAAGATATAGTAAAGATAATAACAGACGGGAGGCGCGGATGAAAATGAGCGATACACTGCTTGATTCCCCGATAGCTACGATGAACGGCGTCGGAGAAAAAAGAGCGCGCCTGCTGATGAAACTAGGGATAGAAACAGTAAGGGATCTTTTATATTATGTCCCACGCTCCTATGAAAACCGCGGCAACATAAAAACCCTGTCTGATGGAACGGACGGAAATACTCATGCATTTCTGCTGACTGTATCCGGGCATGTGTCAACAGCAAGGCTTCGGGGAAATCTTACTGTCTCAAAATTCAGAGCCTTTGATGACAGCGGTTCAGTCGAGGTCGTTTTTTTCAATCAACCGTATATAAAGGACGTGTTCAGAGAGGGAGAAACTTATCGCTTCTGGGGAAAACTAACTCGGTCAAGGTCGCATTTTACTCTCTCCTCCCCAAAATACGAACCGTACGTGGATAGCGTACCGCTTGATGATTTTGTTCCGGTATACACCGTCACCAACGGCATTTCCGGCAAAATCATAGACAAACTTGTCAAGACCGCGCTGGGATACGCATTGCCACATATTTCAGACCCTATGTCGGAGAGGATACGAACTGAAAATTCGCTCCCGACACTTGCCTATGCGATCAAAAACATGCATGCTCCGGAGGACTCAAACGCACTTTCGCGCTCTCTGAAACGCCTTGCATTCGATGAGCTCTTCACATTCGCGCTCGGAATACGGATGTCAGCGCGTCTGAATGAGGAACGTGACGGCATAAAATGCTCCCCTTGCTCAGTCAAACCGCTCACCGATCTGCTCCCCTATGAACTTACCGGAGCCCAAAAGCGCACGGTGAACGAAATATATTCCGATATGACCGGAGTGCGTTCCGACAGATTTCGCCCCATGTCCAGAATAGTTATAGGAGATGTCGGCAGCGGAAAAACAGTATGCGCCATGATGGCAGCTTACATCGCTATAAAAAGCGGATATCAGGCGGCTATGATGGTGCCTACGGAAATACTTGCGCGTCAGCACTATGCAGAATTCCTAAGTTATTTTGAAAAGCTGGGGATAACTACGCGTCTTCTCCTTGGCTCAACCGGGAAAAAAGAAAAGGAAAAGATATATCGGGAAACCGAGAGCGGAGAATGCAGTATGCTGATAGGTACTCACGCTCTGATCAATGAAAAAGTAAAGTTTAAATGCCTGTGCCTAACGATAACGGACGAACAACACCGCTTTGGCGCACTGCAAAGAGCAGCGCTCCAGAAAAAAGACGACAGATCGCACCTGCTAGTCATGAGTGCAACTCCGATCCCGAGAACGCTCGCTCTGGCTATGTACGGCGACCTTGATATATCCAGAGTAGATGAAATGCCAAAAGGCAGATTGCGTGTTCTTACATATGCTCTCGATGAAAGTTATCGTCCGAGAATACTTGATTTTATACGAAAACAAGTCTCTCTCGGCGGCCAAGTGTACATAATATGCCCTGCTATTGAAGAAAAAGACGGATCTGATGACACTGACAGCGAAAACCTGACTTCCATGAAAACTGAACAAGGTCCATTCAGAGCTGAAAAAGGCATACATCTGAAGAATGCCGTTGATTATTCGCGTGAACTGAGTGATGCTTTGCCGGACCTGAAGATATCGTGTCTGCACGGAAAACTGAGCAGTGCCGAAAAAGACAGGATAATGACCGAGTTTGCCGAAGGGCGATCAGACGTCCTTGTCTCCACTACCGTTATAGAGGTAGGAGTCAACGTTCCTAACGCCACACTGATGATAATCGAAAATGCCGAGCGCTTCGGACTGTCGCAAATACATCAGCTCCGCGGCCGTGTAGGGCGCGGAGAAAAGCAGTCATATTGCATACTCATGTCGGATTCAAAAGGTGAGAATGCCGGAGAAAGACTGAGAATAGCCACTACCACATATGACGGCTATGAGATAGCCGAAAAGGATCTGCTAATGCGCGGTCCCGGAGATTTCTTTGCTCAAAATTCCGATAATAATTTGAGGCAGAGCGGAGGTATTGAATTTAAATTTGCAAAGCTCTGTAATAGTACGGAATTGATGGACATGGCTTTCCGAGCCGCGGAAAAGACTATACGCGAGGATCCCGAGCTTATGCAAAGAGAAAATCTTCTGCTGCGCGACGAGATTTCCCGTTTGTTCCGATTTGGGCGTGCACCCATATCGTAACCGCATGAATTGAAAGGATGTATCAGATGAATAAACAGCCCTTGGCGGACAAAATAAGACCTGCGGATTTTGACGAAGTAGTAGGACAGAGCCACCTTGTCGGCAAAAACGGCATACTTCGTCGCATGGTTGAAATCGGCAGGATAAATAATATGATATTTTACGGTCCTCCCGGTACCGGAAAAACTACCGTCGCCAATATTATAGCGAAAAGATCCGGCATGCAGCTGTTCAAGCTGAATGCAACGACCGCTTCAATATCGGATATTAAGGATGTGATCGCAAATACTGAAACACTTTTTTCTAGTAACGGCACCCTGCTCTATCTTGACGAGATACAGTACTTTAACAAAAAACAGCAGCAGTCGCTCCTCGAATTTATGGAAGACGGAAGGATAACGCTTATAGCCTCAACGACGGAAAATCCGCTCTACTATGTGTATAACGCGATACTCTCACGCGCTTTCGTATATGAATTCAAACCTGTCACCCCGGAGGATTGCTCCGGCGCGCTGAAAAGAGCGCTGTCAATGCTGAATGATGAATACAAAACCGATAAATCAGCAACAGATGATGCTATCGGCAAAATAGCGCGCCTCGGCGGCGGAGATGTGAGGCGAAGCATACAGTTGCTTGAAAACTGTTATTACATAGCCGACGCAAAGATAGATAGCGACACGATAGATTCAGTCACAACATCTTCGGGAGTAAATTTTGACAGAGCTGGAGATGTACATTACGACCTCTTATCCGCACTTCAGAAATCCGTCCGCGGCTCTGATCCGGATGCCGCGCTGTTTTACCTCGCCAAGATACTCGCAGGCGGCGACCTTATCTCTGCATGCAGACGCCTTCAGGTAATGGCCAGCGAAGATATCGGAGCCGCATATCCTGCTGCCGTTTCTATAACACGTGCAGCATGTGAAAGCGCCAAAGAGCTTGGACTACCGGAGGGTGCCATACCGCTCGCAAACGCATGCGTCATACTGGCTACCGCTCCCAAATCCAACAGCACGCACGACGCATATTACGCCGCTCTCCAGGACGTTCAGAACGGCAAGGGCACCTCTTTTCCGGAGCATCTGCGCTCGCCTGATTTCAAAGGCTACAAATATCCGCATTCATATCCAAATCACTATGTGGAGCAGCAGTATCTGCCTGATGACATCAAGGAAAATAAGTACTATCATTTCGGAAATAATAAAACCGAGCAAGCGGCAAAGGCCTACTATGATATGATACGCAAAAAATGACAGGAAAACAACTCTTTCTCGCATCCTCAATTAAAATTCGACCCTGTTTATATAGCGTATGACTTTTTCCAGTTGACATAATTCGTGTTCTTTGTTATAATAATATATGTTTATATATTTACTTTTAAGTCAGCGATCGTAAACGCGTCCGGAGCGCCGGACAAAGCGGCGACCTTACATTTTTACGCATAGCCGCACATATTTCTATCAAGGATTTTATAAATATGATTTTTCATTTTATCATGAATCCCGCAGCGGGAAAATCTAAGGAGCTCTCCGGGATAGAACGGAACATACGCCAGGTCTGCAGCGCACGTATGCTAGATTATCATATTTACTTCACCACAGAGCCGTCGGATGCGACCGAATATGTAAAGAGCATGATGAATATATCTGTTCAGCCTCAGCGTTTCATATGCTGCGGAGGCGACGGAACGCTCAGCGAATGTATAAACGGCGCTCCGGATAACCCGAAGGCGGAATTCGGGGTCATCCCTTACGGCTCCGGAAACGACTTCGCAAGGAATTTTACCAATGAGGGAAATTTTTACGATATAGAAGCGCAGCTCGACGGAAACAGGATAACCATAGATCTTATCAAATGTAACGATTACTACTGTGTCAATATGATAAACATCGGATTTGACTGCAATGTTGTAAAGGAAGCGCTCAGATTCCGCGAATCCAAGAATATCTCCCCGAGATCGGCCTATATGATAGGCGTATTTAGAGCTCTTTTCAAAAAGTACGGTACAAATATGAAAATAATTTTTGACAACGGAGAGATCAAGCAGGATACTCTGCTCCTCACAGCAATTGCGAACGGCAGATACTGCGGAGGGGGATTCAACGCCGCTCCGAGAGCTAATATAGACGACGGGTATATGGATCTTTCCATGATAAAAAAGATCTCGCGTTTCAGATTTCTGACCCTTCTGAGCTCTTATCGCAAAGGGACTCATGTCTATAAACCCAGCTGTGAAAAACTACTCGACTATCGCCATCTCCGCCATTTCAGAATGGAATTCGACGAAGAGATCGACATATGTATAGACGGAGAGCTCAAAAGAGCTAAGGACCTGGATTTTTCAATAGTTAGAAATACTCTTAATTTTATCCCGCCTAAAGGGTGTTTCCTCAAGCACACAGATGAAGAGAGGATAATATCAGAAGCATACAGCGGAGTTTGACATGTATATTTTCAAGAACAGACCGCTCAGCTTAGTGTTGCTGGCATTCGTATCGTCATTTTTAATATCCGCATTTTCCGGCAGAAGCGAAAAGCTCATTTTTTCGCTTCTGCTTTTTGCGCTTTTAGCGGTCCTGTCTCTCATTCTTCTGATTCTTAGGCGATGCAGGGTCTGTTTTAAACGCCGTACTTTGACGTTCAGCGTTTTGTTTGCATCGCTCGCAGCAGTTATTTACTCCTTTTTGTACTTTGATCTTTTCTTCAGCTTTGCCGGGAAATACGACGCCCCGGTCACTTCTGAAATACGCGTGATATCTGTCGATTTTTCCGCGTCATATTCAACTGTCGTCACCGCTGAAACAATTAGCGTTGACGGCAGTAGCGAAACGCATAAGATCATTGCGGAGTTTGGCGGCGCAGCCGATCTTGAGCCGGGAGATACGGTAAAATGCGAGGCGGTATTTCTTGATATATCCGAATCAAATTACAGTGAATCAGCCTCTTATTATCGCTCTAAAGGCTACTCCGCATTTGCGTCGGTCTCAGATGGATATACCATTACCGGCACCGGATCTCTGCCTTTGAAGTACCGGATAAGAGCATTTGGCAAATTGATCTCCGGAAGGATCACCTCATGTATTCCCGGCGATGCCGGCGCACTTCTCAATGCGGTGATCATGGGCGACCGCGACAGACTGCCGGATCATATAAAGCTCTGCTTCAGACGCTGCGGTATATCTCATATACTGGCGCTCAGCGGATTTCACATCACGGTGATCGCGTCTTTGCTTCAATTTTTCCTCGCCAGACTTCGTGTACGTAAAAAGCCGCGCTTTTTTATCTGTTCCCTGTTCGTGCTCTTCTATGCAGCGATGACCGGATTCCCGGCATCGGTCATGAGAGCCGGGATAATGTATCTGATATTTTCCGCAACATACCTGCTCTCCGTTCAGAATGACGCATTCACATCAGTATTCATTGCTGTGTCTCTGATATTCATTTTCGTTCCTACGTCTGTGTACGATATCGGTCTGTGGCTTTCTGCACTTTCTACTCTCGGTATCGTCGTATATGCCGAATATAGATCAAGAAAACCGGCTCCGGGGATCTTCGGAAAAATCGTGACGGAACCGCTCATGGTATCCGTATCCGCGATACTTGCGATCCTGCCTGTATTGGTGTTTGCGTTCGGCGCTGTTTCCGTCATCGCACCGTTTCTATCTTTGTTATTCGGCATTCTGTTCCAGATATATATCTTTATGGGGATACTTGTGATCCCGTTCGGATCTATATCACTGATATCTTATATTGTTGAGTTGTTCGGCAACTTCATAATAAACGCTGTCGGTTTCTTTTCAGAACTTAAATATGTATATCTCGGAACCGTATACCCGGAGGCGCATGTTCTTTCCATAGTTATATTCCTGCTCTTGATAATTTTTATTGCAGGTCCGAGAAGAGGCAAAATTCCGAAGCGTATTGCCGTAATATCGTTGTGCATGATATTTGTATCGTCGCTTTTTATACGCACATTCGCCTTTACAAACAGCTCCGTCACTTATGTGAATAATGACGACAATGAAATTTTGTTGGTAAGGGACGGAGGTAAAGCCTCGGTGTTCGACATCACCGGCGCCTCGCTTTCCGGTGCCTATGATCTCTCTGAATTTTTCACAAGTGAGAATATAACAGAAATAGATACTTATGTGATCTTTCATTATCACGCCGCCAGCGCGGAATATCTGAGAGCTGTCGCCTCCTCTGTAATGATAAATACCGTCCTAATGCCGGAGCCTCTGACAGAATATGAAAAAATTCCCTGCGGATATGCAGGGAATTATCTGATGGATTGCAATGTCGATGTTTCCGCTTATTCTCCGGAAATTAAATACGATGCGGCGCCCGCAGATTTTACGGTGCTGTACAGGACCCCGTCCGACGAAAATTCGCACTCTGCTTTTGCTTTCGCTTTTTCTCTGAACGGCAGGATCTATACTTATTTTTCCGAAATGTTCACGTCAAAATATCCGGAAATAACTGACTCCGCAGTATCATACAGCGACTGTGTCATTTTCGGTTCACACGGTCCGAGCGCCGGCTCGGATTACACCCTCGATCTGAACAACTCAAAATTTACGGAGGTGATCGCATCAAGCCCGTCGATCAAGATCAAAAACAGCGATATCGAAGATCTTGAAAGAGATATCAGCGTATATTTATCGAATATCGTAAGGCTTGAAGACTGACCGCAGACGACGGTCAATATAGCTTATACGTTAAAGAGGAATTCTACTATATCTCCGTCCTCCATGACGTATTCCTTGCCCTCACTTCTGAGCAACCCTTTTTCCTTTACCTTGTTGCGGTCTCCTTCCCTTACAAGATCATTGAAGGATACCACCTCGGCGCGGATAAATCCTCTTTCAAAATCGCTGTGTATCTTTCCTGCAGCTTGAGGAGCTTTTGTTCCCTTTCTTATAGTCCAAGCGCGGACCTCCTTGGGCCCGGCGGTCAGAAAACTTATCAGACCCAAGAGCGCGTAACTCGACTTGATAAGCTTGTCAAGTCCGCTTTCTTCGATTCCGAGGTCGTGCAAAAAGCTCTGTTTTTCTTCCCCCTCCAGCTCCGCAAGTTCCGCCTCTATCTTAGCGCTGACTGCAATGATCTCAGACCCCTCGCTCTCAGCTATATCCGACAGCTTTTTATAATAAGGATTTTCGGCATACGATCCGGATACCTCATCCTCAGCTACGTTCGCAACATAAATTACCGGCTTGAGAGTAAGAAGACGCGACTCGGCAAGAACATCCTTTTCATCTTCCGTAAGACCGAGCGCCCTCGCGCATTTGCCCTCTTCAAGCCCGGCCTTGACGCGCTCGAGCAAAGCCTCCTCCGCAAGCAGGCTTTTATCGCCTCTTGCGGCTTTTTTTACGCGGTCGATACGTCTTTCGATTATTTCAATATCAGAAAAAACGAGCTCAAGATTGATAGTTTCAACGTCGCGTACAGGATCTACGCTCCCGTCTACATGTATTATGTTTTCATCCTCAAAGCATCTGACAACGTGTATTATAGCGTCTACCTCACGGATGTGCGACAAAAACTTGTTCCCGAGCCCTTCCCCTTTCGACGCTCCTTTGACCAGTCCGGCTATATCAACGAACTCAATAACTGCTGGTGTATATTTCTCCGGCTTATACATATCCCGGAGAACATCAAGACGAGAGTCAGGCACGGCTACTATACCGACATTCGGATCTATCGTGCAGAAAGGATAGTTCGCAGATTCTGCACCTGCGTTTGTAAGAGCGTTGAAAAGCGTGCTTTTTCCGACATTCGGCAGCCCGACGATACCAAGTTTCATATTATGATCCTCACGAACAGTGAATTTTTTATCCTATGTATTATACCATTGTATTATACCATACTTTTCATACCTTTACAAGACATTTTACAAGACATATATGATTTAAACTTCAGATATATGGTGTAATAATAAATACCCTGCTCCCGTTTTTTTTGCAGACGTTATTACAATACCGGCGCTTTTTTCTGAAAAGCTTCACCCTGCTGTCGCCCCGAGGTGCTTTAGACGTCATTTAATTAGAGGCTATTTATGTACAAACGGTAAATGTTTTATTTTGTTTTATAAAACCATTGACATATAAGATCGTATGTAATATAATTAACATAGAGTAAATCTTAACAATGTTAATAATTATCATTGTTCAACATTATCATCGGTTAAGATAGTTTAAACGTTAAAAGAAAGGACAAAAAAATCATGGACAACAGCAAACTCCTTGTTATCGACGATGACCCCAATATATGCGAGATGCTGAAACTTTATTTTGAAAAAGAAGGTTATCAGGTAAAGACCGCAAACGACGGGATCGAAGGCGTAAATTACTTCAAAATATATGAGCCTGACCTTGTTCTCCTCGATATAATGATGCCGAAAAAAGACGGGTGGCAGGTATGCAGAGAAATACGTGAGATATCCTCAAAGCCGGTGATCATGATAACGGCAAAGGGAGAGGTCTTTGATAAGGTCCTCGGCCTTGAACTCGGCGCCGACGATTTTATCGTAAAGCCTTTCGATATGAAAGAACTCTCTGCCAGAATAAAAGCCGTGCTTCGCAGATACAGCGCACATGCAAATGTCGGAGATGAAGAGGTCGTCCGTTTTGAAAATATTGAGATAAGCCTCCAAAAATACGAGCTCAAGATCAAAGGAAAAGCCGTAGATATCCCCCCAAAAGAGCTTGAATTGCTCTATTTCCTCGCATCTAACTGTAACCGTGTTTTCACCAGAGATCAGCTTCTCGATAAAGTCTGGGGATTCGACTATCTCGGAGATTCCCGCACGGTAGACGTTCACGTGAAGCGGCTCAGAGAAAAGCTTGAGGGCGTGTCTGATAAATGGTCGCTCAAGACCGTATGGGGAGTCGGATATAAATTTGAGACCGCGGTTTGACTACCCCAAAGTTCCGATGAAAGAACGCGGATATACAGTTTTTCAAAACTGAACTCGGGCATACGTCAAAACCGGGTTTTACATACGCGTACGATCTCAGCTTTTTGTTAAAAAACAGTTCATTTAAAAACGGTCCGGAACAGTACTGTTCCGGACCGTTTTTGTACTTTTAATGAATTTATTCAGATCATAGATCAAATTTTATCTGGTCGGCGGCGACCCCCGCTGTCGGTATCTTTCTTTTTCTGCACTTTTCAGCATCCTGAACGATGCCGGAAAAATCCGAGAGTGCAAAATTGACCTTATCCTTTGCTTTCAGCTGTATGAGCGTAACACCGGAAGATGTCCTCGTGGCTTTTTCCGGGATAAGGCTTGATTTAATCAAAATTGCTTTTCCGGAAGCAGTATGGATATAAATATCGATTGGTGAATCTCCCTCATAGAATGCGGCAACTAGCGGTGACGCCTCAGAGCAGGCGGCGGTCAGTTTTTTGCGCTTTGTCTTTGTCTCGTAATGATCGAGCGAGACTCTGACGCCTTTTCCGTTTTCAAAGATAAAGACTATATGATGCTTGGGATTATAATCATATAGGACCTTGCAAAGCAACGGATGTTCATCGTCATCCATCTGAAGTTTTGCAGGTATATAATCGCCGAGAGAAGAGGCTTTTATCGGCTCAAAATCACAAATCCTCGCCTTATAAACCTGAGCTTTGTCTGTAAAGAATACAGCCTCTCCCCTGTTGTCGACGTCCTCAGTATATATTATCCTGTCGCCCTCTTTGAGCTTTTGCTCATCACTGCCCTTGATGGACTGCATCGTTATTTTTTTGAAATATCCGTCCTTTGTCATTACCGTACGAACGTTATAATTCTCAAAGAACATCTCTTCATCATCAGGCTCATCGATCGATTCAAGACCTATAAGCTGAGTTTTTCTGGGCTTGGAATATTTGCGCTTTATCTCCTGGAGCTGAGATATTATTACCTGCTTTATCTTTATTTCATCCCTCAGTATCTCCTCCAGTTCGGCGATCTCCTTTTCAAGATTCTCTATATCGCTTACCCTGTTCAATATATATTCCCTGTTCAAATGACGCAGTTTTATATCCGCAATATATTCTGCCTGTACCTCCGTCAGTGAAAAAGCCTTCATCAAATTGGGCACGACATCGTCTTCATGTTCTGTATTTCTTATTATTTTGATCGCTTTATCGATATCGAGCAAGATCGCGGCGAGTCCCAGGAGCAGGTGGAGTTTTTCCTTTTTCTTATTGAGATCAAAAGTCATTTCCCTTGACAGACAGGTTATACGGAATTTTATCCACTCACTTATTATATCGCGTATTCCCATCTGCCTTGGAGATCCGTTTACCAGGATATTGAAATTGCAGTCAAAACCATCCTCAAGCTCGGTGGTGCTGAAGAGTTTAGCCATCAGCTTATCCGGGTCTGTCCCCTTCCTGATATCCAGCGTAAGTTTAAATCCGTTCAGATCGATAGCGTCTCTTACATCGGTTATCTCCTTGAATTTTCCGACCTTTATCATGTCGGTTATCTTCTTCATTATCGACTCTATACTTGCGTTATAAGGTATCTGCAGGATATCTATTGAGTTGTCATTTTTATTAAAACTGTATCTTGCCCGAAGTTTGAAGCTGCCTACTCCGGTTTCATAAATTCCTTTCATCTGCTCCCGGTCGTATATCAGCATACCGCCCGTTGAAAAATCCGGCGCTTTTATTATATCGAGCAGGCGATCGATCGAGACGTTAGGATTCTTCAGCACGGCTATCGTACCATCGCATATTTCGGCAAGGTTAAAGGAACATATGGAACATGCCATACCTACGGCTATACCGAGATTGGGCGAAATGAGTATATTCGGGAAAGTGGTCGGAAGAAGTACCGGCTCAACAGTCGTATTATCATAGTTAGGCACAAAGTCAACAGCATTTTTGTCAATACCGCGGAAAAGTTCATTGCAAAACGGATCGAGCTTCACCTCTGTATATCTTGAGGCGGCGTATGCCATATCCCTTGAATATTGCTTTCCGAAACTGCCTTTAGAATCCAAAAAAGGGTGTAAGAGCGCCTCATTGCCTCGTGTGAGACGAACCAAAGTCTCATATATGGACGCCTCTCCGTGCGGGTTAAGATGCATTGTCTGACCGACAACATTTGCACTCTTGGAACGCGGACCGGTCAAAAGGTTCATCTTATACATCGTATAGAGCAGTTTGCGGTGCGAGGGCTTAAAGCCGTCGATATCCGGTATCGCACGCGATATTATAACGCTCATAACATACGGCATATAGTTTTTTTCAAGCGTATCCGTTATGAGTTGCGGCGTTGCCGGAGCCTCTACCTGAGGCTCCGGCTGTACTTTGCTTTTCCTTGCCATCTCAAATTCTCACTTCAATCAAGTTTTATTATTTTATTTGCTGATGCCCGCAGCATACGGTTATAGAGCGCGAGCCCTACACCGTCAGTATCAGGCATAGGGGCATATATCCTATCGAACCCAAGCTTGTCCGCATCTCTCAGGATCCTGAACAGATTATGGGCATGCTCTGCGCTGTTATCCGATCTGCCCCACACGAAGATATTGCTTTCAGGGATAAGAGAAGATATCTCCGCTTTGTCGCAATAGTCGCAGATCACTGCGGTGTTTGATGAATTGCCTGCCAAAAATTTCAGACGTGCCTCTCTGCTCCCGTCCAACAGTACGAACTCGGTCTTTGGGGCGTAATGTTTATATTTCATTCCGGGTGACAACGGTTTTTCACCCTCTTTAAGTTCAGAAGTGACCGCAGCCGCTATATCCAGCCGTCCGAATGACGAGAGCTCGTCAGGCGTTATCCTTCCGGGTCTCAAAAGCAGCATCGAATCTTCACCGGTTATCTGAACTATCGTAGATTCCACTCCTATATCGCAGTCGCCTCCGTCTATTATCATGTCGACTCTTCCGTCCATATCGTCTATGACGTGTCTGGCGCAGGTAGGAGACGGCGTGCCGGACAGATTTGCCGACGGAGCCGCGATCGGTACTCCCGATGCGGATATCAGTGCGTGTGCGATCTCGGATGAAGGACAACGGACCGCGACTGTAGGAAGAGATGCACGCACCTCTTCTGGAACAGTCTGCCTTGCCTCCATTATTACTGTCAAAGGTCCAGGCATGAAACTTTCTGCAAGCTTATAATATAACCCGTTGGTACATGTATATTTCTCCGCGTCATGCGGATCGGCGATATGCATTATCAGCGGATTGTCGGACGGGCGACCCTTCGCGCGGTATATTTTTTCCGCGGCCGCGGGGTTGGTAGCATCTGCGCCGAGACCGTAGACTGTCTCTGTGGGGAAAACCACGAGTCCGCCTCCGCGTATTATCTCACCGGCTCTTCTAAAAACATCGGACGACCGACCCGCGTCCGTAATTTTTACAATTTCAGTTTTCATAAACAAATATCCATAAATGATCGAATAGATAAAACGCCGCACTGCCGCAAAACAGCCGCGCTAAAATCAAATGTTCCCCGCCTCTCCGGATTTCAAACGTTCTGCTGTCTCCGCGGATGCAAGAGCAGTAACTATCGGATCCATATCTCCGTTTAAAAACTTATCGAGCGAATAGAGCGTCAAACCTAATCTGTGATCTGTTACCCTGCCCTGAGGATAATTATATGTTCTTATACGCTCGCTCCTGTCTCCGGTCCCCACCTGAGACTTTCTTCTCTCGTCTATTTTTTCCTTTTGTTCGCGCTCTTTTATATCTAACAGCTTAGTTCTGAGGATCCGCAGTGCCTTGTCCTTGTTCTTGAACTGGCTTCTCTCCTCGTCACACTCGACGACGATCCCGCTTGGTTTATGAAACAGCCTTACGGCAGATTCAGTTTTATTTATATGCTGTCCCCCTGCACCGCTGCTTTTACAGGATTCGAATTTTATATCATTGGGATTTATTTCGACATCCACCTCTTCGGCCTCAGGCAACACTGCCACCGTGACGGTAGAAGTCTGTATCCTGCCTTGCGACTCGGTGTCGGGAACTCTCTGAACTCTGTGCACGCCGCTCTCAAACTTGAATTTTGAATATGCGCCGTCTCCGGATACTGTGAATGTGACTTCCTTCAGCCCTCCGAGTTCCGTCGGGTTCTCGTGCACAAGCTCCAGCGTAAAGCGGTTGGCAGACGCGTACATATTATACATTCTGTAGAGCACCTGGGCGAAAAGCGCCGCTTCTTCTCCGCCGGCACCGGCCCGGATCTCGACAACGACATTTTTGGAATCGTTAGGATCCTTTGGCAACATCATTACCTTGAGCTCTTCCTCTATCACGGAGATTTTTTCGCTGTGTTCGCGCAGTTCGTTTTTTGCGAGCTCACGCAGTTCCCTGTCTGCGCCCGGATCACCGGAGAGCTGTCTGAGCTCCTCCAGTTCTTTCTCAAGGCCCAGATATTCACCGTATTTTTCGGCGATAGGCTTAAGGAGAGCATATTCCTTATTAAGTTTTTTATAATCATCTATATCCGAGACCGCGTCCGGAAGAGACAGAAGTCTTTCGACCTCCGTATATCTGTCCGCGACCTCTTTTATCTTACTGAGCATATACTCTCCGTCGCCTCATTGAAATCGTGAAAAGTTTTTGCGAGCGAAAACGATCCGTATGCAATTTACTTTATAAATGCTCTGAACGCCTCGTACGCTGTATAAAGATCCGCCTTTGATATTACCTCATACGGAGCATGCATGGAGATGACTGGCACACCGAGATCGACAGTATCTATATTCATTTCGGCTATATACATTGCAACAGTACCTCCGCCACCCGCATCGACTTTACCGAGTTCGGCTGTCTGCCATATAATGCCGTTCTCACTGAACAGCTTTCTTATATAACCGACATACTCGGCGGACGCATCATTGGTGGAGGACTTTCCGCGCGAACCGGTAAATTTAGACATTGCCGCTCCGCAGGATACCATCGCGCTGTTCCTCTTCTCATATACATCTGCGAAATTGGGGTCATATGCGGCGGTAACATCCGCACTAAGGCACTTGGAGTGTGCTCTTACAACTATCTCATTTTTCCCGAGCGAGCGAGATATCTCCCGGATCATATCGTATAGTATTTCGGATTTCATTCCGGTATTCCCCACACTACCTATCTCTTCTTTATCAGCAAGGATAACGAAGACGGTGCGATCAGTTTCCTCTGTATCCAAAAGCGCCGTGAGAGCAGGATATGCGCACACGCGGTCATCGTGTCCGTACGCGCCTATCAAAGCACGGTCAAAGCCTATATCACGAGACTTATACGCAGGTACGAGCGAGAGTTCAGCGCTTATGAAATCCTCCTCGGTCATTCCGTATTTCTCATTCAATATCGACAATACCGTGAGTTTTATCTTGTCGCTTACATCCTCGGAATCATACGGAAGCCCTCCGACAAGGATATTCAGCGTCTCTCCGCTTATCGCATTGCCGAGCGTTTTTGAATTCTGATCCGCGCTCAGGTGAGGCAGAAGATCGTTTATATAAAAGATCGGATCATCCTCGGCTTCTCCGACGGTGATATTGACAGTTTCTCCGTCGGCCTTGACTACGACGCCGTGAAGAGCCAAAGGTATCGTCGTCCACTGATATTTCTTTATCCCGCCATAGTAGTGAGTCTTAAAAAAGCTCATACCGGAATCCTCATAGAGGGGTATCTGCTTTAAATCTATTCTCGGTGAATCTATATGCGCCGCTACTATTCTTATCCCGTCTTTCTCTATATCGTCTTTACCGACACGGAACAGGAGCAGGTTTTTGGAGCGGTTATTGAAATACTTCTTGTCGCCGATATTTATCTTGTCCCCAAGGTGGTACTCAGTATATCCGCGGCTTTCCGCGAGTTTTATAGCCTCAAGAACTGCCTCTCTCTCTGTTTTAGCCGTATCCAGATATTTTTTATAACCCTCGGAATAATCAAATATTTTCTTTATCCTCTCGGGACTGCTCTCCTCAAAGACGTTTTTCTTTTTATAGGACAGCTTTTCAAACATTTCGCGACTTGCGCTTTTTTCTTCCATGTTCGTATCCTCCGCAAAATAATTATTATTTTAGTTTCACGTCCCGCTTACCGGGAAAATTCCCCTTTATGTATTTTTCCACAAATGAACATACCTGCGCATAAAGGTTACTGAGATCGCCGTGGTTTTCTATAACGGCGTCAGAGACCTCTCTCAGTTTTTCATCGTCAAGCTGAGCGCTGATCCTGCGCTTAGCCTCACTCTCGCTTATCCCGTCCCTCGATTTTATCCGCTCCACACGTAAGTTTAACGGAGCCGTGACCAACAGGATCAAGTCGCATTCCTTATCAAATCCGGACTCAAAAAGCAATGGCGCGTCTATGACAGCCGCAGGAGCGCCGGATCCCTTCTGAGCGAGGAGCCATTCGCGAGCGGTCTTCAGCACATATTTGTGTGATATTTCATTTAACCGGCTGAGCAAAAAGTCAGATCTGTCTGTTTTTATTTCAGGAAACACTTCTTCACGAAGTCTCATTCTGTCAAGTCCGCCGGTCGTCTCCGAAACTACATGAGGTCCGAAAACATTTTTTATTTCGTTTACACAATCACCGGGCGCAGATATGATAGAGTGATAGACAGCGTCTGTATCCAAAGTCGGTATACCAAGGCGCTCGAACGCTCTGCACACCTCGCCCTTACCGCTGCCGCTCCCGCCGCAAAGTCCAATAATACGCATATATCACCTCCGGAAAAGACGAGCAAATACAAAGCAAATTTCTCTGTATATTAATTATAATTATACTACAACATAAAAATAATGTCAACTGCGGCATAGATTTCCGGATCCGGCGTTTTAATCAAGCGAGTACATAAATTTAATGTGCGTCATATAATATATGCGACCGAATAATTTTTACAGGAGAAAATTTATTGTAATGAAAAAGGCATCCTTTTCACCGGACAAAACTTTTTTCGCTGCGGCAAACGGCTATACCGGATTTCGCAGCTATTTTAAAGAAATATTTGACTCCAGGCAATATGAAAGGATATACATTTTAAAAGGCGGCCCAGGAACTGGTAAAAGCAGTCTTATGAAAAAAATAGGAAATACAGCGTCATCAGTCGGATTTGACGCCGAGGCGATACTTTGCTCATCGGATCCGAGTTCTCTCGACGGAGTGATAATAAAAAACGGCGGAAAAAAAGTCGCCGTGCTGGATGGTACTGCTCCGCATATTCGTGATGCAGAGTTGCCGGGCGTCACCGACAGTCTCATCGATCTCGGAAAATGCTGGGATGAAAAAACACTTGCGCTTCATAAAGACGAAATAATATCCATTAACCAAAAGAAGTCGGGATATTACAGCGATGCTTACTCTTATTTGTCTGTAATGAAAGAAATAGATACTAAAATCAAGGCAGAACTGAGAAAAAATTATAATTTCAAAAAAGGCAATGATTATGCTTTATCTATAATCGACACTGTATGCACCGGTAAAAAAGGAGAACGTGAGACAAGGCTAATAAGCTCGGTCGGGAAATTCGGTTCATATTATCTCGACACTTTGCAAAAAATATCCGGCAAAATATTTTATGCCGAGGGTAAGCATGGAGAGGCAAGGCTTTTCCTTTCGCAACTTCGAGAGCGCTTATCCGATATGAATACAGGTATCACTATATTCCCGTCTGTATTTGCAGATGAGGACACCGACGCAGTATTTTTTAAAGAAGGTTCGGCGGCAGTATCCTCTCTGCCAAAGCCTAAGACTGATGCATCCAACGAAAATATTTTTATCGACTGTTCAGAGCTTCTGTCTCCCGACGCAAGATTTGACCGTCTTTCGCTTTTGAATGATATGAAGCGCAATTTGCTCAAGGAAGCCGAGGAAAGTTTCAAACTGGCCGGAGATACTCACGCGGAACTTGAAAAAATTTATACGCCGGCAATGGACTTCGGCGCCGTTAATAAGATCACCGAAAAATTATCTTCCTCCGTTCTCAGCGTTTTGGAGTGATAATATCCCGGAAAAAACGTTTTTTCCAAAACAGTCCTTTTACTTCTCCCTCGCCATCTATCCCTTCGTTCAAATGAGTTGCACAGACTGAGTTGAACTGTCTTTTGCCGTAGCTTATACCCGCATAATGCCCATCCTCAAGCGCGGAATAGAAATACGGTTTATCATTTCCGGGATACGGATCTGCACTTATATTTCTCCAGACATACTGCGCATCGCTTATATATACCTCACACGGGAAATCTCTGTCTGTAATATTGAGAAGAGACACTGTTTTGAGTTCATCGAGCGGACACTTCCCGGTGGCGAGGCCTTCGCCTGCAACGTCGTACAGCACTTTGACATGTCTGTTGCACAGTCCCTCCGGTTTATTGTCCTCCGTGAAATAACCAACATCTTTCCGGCACCCGCGCGGATCATCCTCGCATCTTGAACACCAGATCCGACCAGAGTCCCGGCAGTATTCCGCTTTTATTATATCTTTGCCGAGTTTGAAGTGTTTTTCCGTTTCCCCATCTTCAAGAAGTTCCGAGTGTATCTTTTTCATTATATCGTCCCAAATCTTTATATGAGTTGGATATATGCCGTCCACTCCTCCGTCTCCATTTTTGTAACCGCACCAGATCCCTGCCGTGACATAAGGTGTATAACCTATAAACAGCTTGTCTCGCCCGGAGCCCGAGGTACCTGTCTTGCCGGCTGTATCCACTGTATTTTTAAGAGTTATCCTGGCCGCAGTACCCTCGCTCACCACCTCGGATAACATCATGTTCATTATACGTGCAGTCTCCTTTTCAAATACGCGCTCGCCCTCGGACGCCGTATTTGAGAGGAGGCGGACGCCGTTCATATCATATACCTCTGAATAACTTCTTGCATTTCTGTAAATACCGTCTGCGGGAAATACTGTATATGCATTTGTTAATGATCTGAGTGTAACTCCGTAACTGAGCTGACCGAGGGCGAGCGGGGACGGCGCAAGATCGGTAACGGTGTCCCCTCCTTCACCATACCCTTTCCGGACAAGCCCGTCAAGATGAAGTTTTTTCGTGAGATTATAATATATTTTTTCCGCGCCAAGCATTTTATAAAGTCGCATTGCGACCGTATTTTTAGATACCTTCAGAGCATCCTTTACAGTTATCAGACCGTCATATCTGACAGGAGAATTAACAGGATAAGGCTTATATATATCTCCGCTTTTTATAAATTCCACCGGTACATCGTCAAAAACTGTTGCCCAATTTATTTTCTTTTCATCCAGAAGCGGCGCGTAAAGTGCGAGCGGTTTAAGTGCCGACCCAGGGGCTCTCTTTGAATCGGTCGCATTATTGAGCAGGCGATTCCCGCTTTTTTTCCCTACCCCTCCGATTATACCGAGTATATTACCGCTTTCAGGATCGATACATATCATGGAATATTCCAGTCCGTTTTTTATTTCCGGACTGAAATTGCTTTCATTTTCAAAGTAGTTTTCCATTATATTCTGAACTCGCGGATCCATCAGCGTATATATCGACAGTCCGCCTCCATTTATTATTGCCGAAGCGGCGGATCTGGATATATTTTTTTCTCTGCACAAGTCATTGATACAATCGTTTATTACAGTTTCTATATACCACGAAGACACATTGTCGCTGCTGCCCTCAGGCACTTTCACCGTTACAAGAGGCTCAGCTACCGCTCCGTCATATTCCTCTTTATCTATATATCCGTATTCAAGCATTTTGGAAAGGATCAGATCTCTTCTGTACACACATTTGTCCGGATTGACCCTCGGATCATATATGGCGGGAGAATTCGTAACTGCGGCGATACTTGCGCACTCCGCGAGTGTAAGCTCATCGATCTCTTTTCCGAAATAGTATTTTGCCGCCGCCCCTACGCCGTATATATTATCAGACATAGGAGCTATATTCATATACACCTCAAATATCTCCTCTTTACTGTGCCGTTTTTCGAGATGTATTGCCCGTGCCGCCTCACTGACCTTGCGTTTTACCGTAACTTCGTTATCGCCGCTTATATTTTTGACGACTTGCTGAGTTATAGTAGATGCTCCGAAAACGCCGTCAAAATGAAAAATGTAGTTTGCCGCCGCCTTTAAAGTCCGCTTATAATCTATTCCGTGATGCCGATAGAAATTTTTGTCTTCTATCGAGATGAACGCCTCCTTTATCCAGTCGGGTATAGAATCGAAATCCTTCCACTCCATTTTGCCGTCATAAGAAAGTCGTTCCTCTTCTATTTCAGCAGGAATATATTCTCCTGTGTCAGACGATCCCGTGCTGATAGCGGCATTATAGTAAAATTTAGTCGCCCGGTCTCCACGAGCGCTCGCAAAAAGCTCTTCGTCAAATGTATAATCCGTATTTTTACTTATAAAATATGAAGTAGCACCTACGACCAAAAGCGCAGAAAACGCTGTGATAATCACTAATACAAGCAATATCCTCAGCGCTTTGAATTTTTTCGGCCTTGTTACAGACTTTGTATCATTTCCTTCTCCATCAAATACGAGCCCGGTACCGTCAACATATTTATTTTTGTTTTTTTCCTTATTTTTTTTCATAAAAAATCACCCCGCAAGATCTTAATAATAGTTATCCTACGAGGCGATATTTTTATTTGGTCAACGGCGATGTAAATATTAGAAACGCAATAATTAATAAACAACGCGGTTAAGGTAAAGTCCCTCCGGCGGTGCGGTCATTCCGGCATATTTTCTGTCGCATTTTTTGAGAATCTCAGGTATATCTTCCGTTTTTTTTCTTCCGGCCGCAACGTCAACCAGCGTACCTGCGATTATTCTGACCATATTGTAAAGGAAGCCGTCTCCCGCAACGCGAATTTCAAAAAGCTTGGATTTCAGAATTGATTTTTTAACATTTATATAAAAAATCGTTCTTACCCTGCTCGCCACCTCGGAGCCCTCAGCCATGAAAGAGGAAAAATCGTGTGTTCCCACAAGGTACTGTCCCGCATTATGCATGATAATGTCCGATTCTTCCGGCAACGGATAAAGATACTGCCATGACCTCCGTGTATAAAACGGGTCAGGCACCGGAGAGTTGTCTACAAGATAAAGATATTCTTTATATTTTACATCGTGACGGACATGAAAATTATCTGGTGCGTACTCGGCACTGTAAACCGATATATCCTCAGGGAGATATCTCTTCACCGCAAACGGAAGCTTTTCCGGAGGTATATCAGGCGCGTATTCAGGAGTCAGAACCGTTATGCAGTAATCATTTGCATGAACACCGCTGTCCGTGCGGCTGCATCCTTTTACCAATACCTCGTTCCCGAAAAGTTCTCCGAAAGCCTCTGTCAGCACCGACTGTACTGTTCTGAGGCCCGGCTGGTATTGAAAACCTCGGAAATTGTCCCCTACATATCTGAGCCTTAAAAAATAATACAAGCTATACACCCACTCTCAAGCCGAAAGGCAGGTAGTTTATGGCAATAACTGCGGCGAGGAACAAAATTATAAGAGTCATGAATACATAATCGGATAATTTCATTGTCAGTTTTACGAACTTTGTTCTTCCCTTGCCTCCTCTGTAACAACGGCACTCCATGGCTATTGCCAATTCATCCGCTCTTTTGAATGAGGAGACAAGAAGCGGTATCAGGACAGGTATCAGAGCTTTTGCTCTTTTTATCAGGCCTCCGGTAGAAAAATCCGCTCCACGCGACTTCTGAGCGTTCATTATTTTATCCGTCTCTTCTATCAGCGTAGGGATAAAGCGCAGAGCTATCGTCATCATCATTGCAAAGTCATGTATCGGCACATGTATCTTTTTGAGCGGAGACAGAAGCGATTCTATCGCGTCAGTCAGCATTCTGGGAGAGGTCGTATAAGTGAGGAACAAGCTAGTCGCCACTATAAGAACAAGTACTCGCAGAGACATGAATATAGCGCGGTAGATACCGTCGATATATATTTTAATTATCCACCATTGCACAAGCGGCTCACCTTCGCCGACCGTCCAAAACAGATTTAATATCATCGTGAATATCAACACTATTATGACCGGCTTTATTCCCTTGATTATGACTTTCAAAGATATTTTGCTTATAAATACAAGAGTTAGCGCTGAAAGTATGAGCAGCGCGTAACCGATCACATTTTTTATAACGAAAATTGCTACGATATATATGATCGATGATATTATTTTTGTCCGCGGATCCAGCTTATGCAGAATCGAAAATCCCGGAAAATACTGCCCGAGTGTTATATCAGAAAGCATTTTAATATATTTCGGAAGCTGTTCCGAAAGTCCTTTCTCGATTTATTACGTGTGATGGCGCCGTACTATCCGGCAGATATCACGAAATTGAGGCGATATATTTTTCAATCGCATTTTTTACTCCGTCAACGGTATAAAGCTCGCCTTTCAAATCATAGCCCATATCGGAAAGAGCTTTGGCGATATGCGCTATCCTGGGTATATCCAACCCGACAGACTCGAGCTCGGCAGATTTTGAAAACACGTCGGAAACGCATCCGCTCATAAGCACCTTTGCCTTGTTCATAACTACTACTTCATCACAGTAATACGCCATATCTTCCATACTGTGGCTCACAAGTATCACTGTTGTCCCATTCCTGCGCTGATACTCCTTCAGTCCTCCGAGTATTTCACGCCTGCCGCGGGGATCGAGCCCTGCCGCCGGCTCATCGAGGATAAGCACCTCAGGGTGCATCGCTATGACTCCGGCAATAGCTGCGCGGCGCTTTTGGCCTCCGGATATCTCGAACGGAGATTTATCAAGTATATTTTTATCAAGCCCCACAAATTCCGCCGCCTCTAAGACGGCATTTTCTATTTCCTGATCGGAGAGGCCGCAGTTTTTCGGTCCGAAAGCTATATCCTTATGGACCGTCTCGTCAAAAAGCTGGTATTCCGGATACTGCATGACCAGCCCGACTCGAAATCTTATTTTTCCTATCTCCTTTGGCTTTTCCCATATATCTTTGCCATCCAGCAAAACCTTGCCGGAGGTAGGTTTGAGCAGCCCGTTCAAAAGCTGAACGAGCGTTGATTTTCCGGAGCCCGTATGACCGATAAGACCGGTTATCTTGCCATCGGAAAAGGAGAGATCTATATTTTTAAGCGCTTCGGTACGAAAAGGCGTGCCCTCGCCGTACACATATGAAACGTCATTGAGTTCAAGCCTGCTCATCTTTTTTCCCCTTGAGAGTTTTTTCAAACAGTTCCGAAAGTGCCGCGATACACTCCTCATCAGTCACGCAGTTATCCGGAAGATCAAATCCGTCTTTTCTCAGTTCCCAGATAAGTTCGGTACCCTGCGGCGCCTCAAGACCGACAGATTTTAGAAAATCGACTCGGGAAAATATGTCCCGGGGTGTCGAGTCAGCTGCTATCGTCCCATCATTTATGATTATTACCCGGTCTGCCATCGCCGCTTCTTCCATATAGTGAGTGATCTGTATCACCGTTATCCCCTCGTCGCGGTTCAGGCGCTTTATTATACTCATGACCTCTTTCCTGCCGAGCGGATCCAGCATTGCGGTGGATTCGTCAAATATGATGCATCGCGGTCGCATTGCAATTATCCCGGCGATAGCCACGCGCTGTTTCTGTCCGCCGGAGAGTTTATGCGGCGCATGCTTTGAGTAATCCCTCATACCTACCATATCAAGCGAGGAATAAACGCGCTTCCGTATCTCATCGCGCGGGAGACCGAGATTTTCCGGACCGAAAGCGACGTCTTCTTCAACAATAGTCGCTACCAGCTGATTGTCGGGATTCTGAAACACCATTCCGACCTTTCTCCTGACCTCGAACATATCGTCGTCTGTCATGGATGAAGATGTTATCTCTGTGCCGTCTATGATGATCTTTCCTTTGTCTGTGGTCAGTATCATATTGAGCAGCTTCGCAAACGTAGATTTGCCTGACCCGTTGTGGCCGAGAACGGCAACATATTCACCCTCGCGTATCTCGAGCGATATATCACGCAGTGCCGGCTCCGACGGCACTCCGTCATTCTCATATGAATACGACAGGTTTTCCACTTTTATAAATGGCACGTCAGATGCGGTGTCAGAGATGTTTTTTATGTTTTCAGACATTTTGAAACTCCATTTCTGCCTGATTTTTTATTACTTATTTTAAAAATCAAATTTAATTCTCAAGCTGGCGCCCGCAGGGAGCACTCCGTTTTGAGATCTCATTGGTATCCCGAGCTCGTCCGACTCGACTTTACCGTAACGGTATTTCATTATTCTCAGTTCTGCGAGATACTTTATCGCATTTGGCGACATTCCGCCTGTATATGAACTGAGCAGGAAGAACAGCGGATTCTTGCTGAGCAGCATTGACGCCATCGTGAGAAATTCGTCAATACACTCCTCTATCTTCCATACCTCGCCGTTGGGGCCGCGTCCGTATGACGGAGGATCCATTATTATAGCGTCGTATGTATTTCCCCTTCTGATCTCCCGCATAACGAATTTTTTGCAGTCGTCAACTATATACCTTATAGGTGCATCGGAAAGTCCGGAAAGCGCGGCGTTCTTCTTCGCCATTACAACGACGCCCTTTGAAGAGTCTATATGGCACACCGATGCGCCCGCTGATGCTGCCGCGATAGTGGCGGCTCCGGTATATGCGAACAGGTTCAGGACACGGACGCTCCGTCCTGAGTTCCTGATCGTTTCCATGATGAAGTCCCAGTTGCTCGCCTGCTCCGGAAATATACCCATATGCTTGAAATTCATGGGCTTTACCATAAATCTGAGATCGCGGTAATTTATCTCCCATGTCTCAGGAACGTTTTTTACAGCCCATTCTCCGCCGCCCTTGTTTGACCGGATATATTTTGCGTCTGCTCTGTTCCAAAGATCGCTGTGTCTTTCCTTTATCCAAATGACCTGAGGATCGGGTCTTACAATATTGTACTTTCCCCATCTTTCAAGGCGCTCTCCGTCGGACGCCTCGATCAGTTCATAATCTTTCCAAGCTTCAGAATACCACATAATAGCTCCTGTAAATTTACTGTTATCTGCCGTTGAAATAAGACGCGAGCGAGGATCCGGCGCACTGCGCATGGCACAGCGCTATTGCAAGCGCGTCCGCGGTATCATCAGGCGACGGCGGCTTTTTCAATTTCAGCAATGACGTCACCATCGCGATCACCTGACGCTTGTCCGCGCGGCCGTAGCCTACGACAGCCTGCTTTACCTGGAGCGGAGTATACTCACTTATCTTTATATTATTCTTTTTGGCATTGAGCAGTATAACTCCTCTAGCCTCAGCTACGGCTATCGCAGTCGTGCTGTTGGTATTGAAAAACAGCTCTTCTATCGCAAGTTCATCGGGTCTGTATTTATTTATTATCTGTTGAAGGTCTGAATCGATCATAACCAAGCGATCTTCGATAAGCGTATGTGCAGGAGTTCTCACAGCGCCGTATGCGATCGGTGCAAAAACAGCTCCCCTGCGCTCAATGATCCCCCAGCCCACGATAGCAAGCCCTGGATCTATTCCCAAAATAACCATTCCAGTTCTCCGTAAATAACTGACTCAGCCGCCCACCCGGCCTCTTTGATACGAATTGAATAAATCAAGTTTATACGATAACAAAATTATCCATAGTATTATAGCATATTTTTTCAGATTAGTAAAGAGATAAAGAGCATAACCTATGTTACAAAGAAGATTTTTTCTATTTACTTTCCGACGCCCACATGATATAATATACTGAGAGTATTTTTTCAAGTGAAACCGAGGATTTCTTATGAATATAATCCAGATAAGAGTCGGCGATATCATAGAAATGAAAAAAAAACACCCTTGCGGCTCCTGCCTCTTCCGTGTGATGAGGACCGGAAGCGACATACGTATAATCTGCTGTTCATGCGGGAGAGATATAACAGTTCCGCGGGAAAAGCTCGAAAAATCCATTAAAAAGATAACCACAGGCACAGACGCCGGTCAAACGGCGTCGGGGAGGTAATCATGCTGTACCATGTCAACGGTGAGCTGGTTTATCGTGACGCAACGACCGCCGTCATAGATTGCGGCGGAGTCGGATATAAGCTCACCGTCACTTATAATACATCCGAGGCCATAGGATCCAAAATAGGTCAAAAAGTCAAGCTTTTTACATATATGCAGGTCCGCGAGGACGATATAGAACTGTTCGGATTCATAAGCCAGGAGGAACTCAGCGCTTTTAAAATGCTGATATCCGTATCCGGAGTCGGGCCAAAAGCGGCGATATCGATCCTGTCCTCTATGACACCTGATAAATTCGCACTCTGCGTATGTACCGAGGATGTAAAATCAATATCTAAGGCACAGGGAGTAGGCGCTAAGACAGCCGCCAGAATAATACTGGAGCTCAAAGACAAGATATCAAAAGAAGTAATGAGCGGTTCTGTCAGCGACGCTCCTGCCGGTAAAAACGCCGCCGTACCTATCTCTGGCGGAAAGCTATCTGAGGCTGCCGAGGCACTCGCAGTCCTTGGATACGATAAATCCGATATAACCGCCGCACTACGCGGGATCGATGTCTCAAACATGGAAGTGGATCAGATAATCACCGCCGCGCTCAAGAAATTTTTAAAGTGAGAAAGCTGAGGATCTCAAATGGACGAGATAACCGAATTCGACTTTGAAAACCGAATAGTCAGTTCTGAATTCAACGGCAGCGATGGAGATGTTGAAAACAGTCTGCGTCCTAAACGTCTGGATGATTATATCGGTCAGACCAAAGCAAAAGACAACTTGAAAATATTTATAGAATCGGCAAAAATGCGAGCCGACTCTCTCGATCATATATTGCTTTACGGCCCTCCCGGTCTGGGGAAAACAACACTGTCGTATATAATAGCAAATGAAATGAACGTCAATATCCGAACCACTTCCGGGCCGGCGATCGAAAAGCAAGGAGACCTTGCTGCAATACTCACCAATCTGAGCGAAGGAGACGTACTGTTCATCGATGAGATACACAGACTATCCAGATCGATTGAGGAGATACTTTATCCGGCAATGGAGGACTACGCACTCGATATAATCATAGGTAAGGGGCCAAGCGCACGTAGCATACGTCTTCCTATACCTAAATTTACGCTTATAGGAGCAACCACCAGGTCCGGACAGCTCACTACCCCGCTCAGAGACCGTTTCGGCGTTCTTTTGAAACTCGAGCTTTATACCCCGGATGAATTGGCGACGATAGTCAAACGCAGTGCTTCCATACTCGATATGCAGATCACCGAAGACGGAGCTTATGAAATCGCCTCCCGCTCGCGCGGAACACCACGTATCGCAAACAGGTTCTTAAAACGCATACGTGATTTCGCACTTGTTAAAGGTGACGGAAAAATAACAGGCGAACTCGCCCGATACGCTCTCGGCATGCTGGAGGTAGACGAGCTCGGGCTTGACAACACCGACAGAAAAATGCTCGAGGCAATAATAAAATTCTACGGCGGCGGCCCCGTCGGTCTTGAAACTCTGGCCGCAACTATCGGAGAAGAGCCTGTCACGATAGAGGATGTTTACGAGCCTTATCTGCTTCAGATCGGTTACCTCAGCAGAACTCCGAGAGGTAGATGTGTCACACGGCTCGCCTACGAACATCTCGGACTGCCGTATGTTCCGAACACGCAGAACAACCAGCGCAGTATTTTTGACGAATAAAAAACGGTCCCGGAATCCGGGACCGTTTTGCTTTATTCCGTTATTTCAGCAGAAAGAGAACTGCGGCGATTATTCCGAAAGCCATTATCACAGCCAGCAGCAGAGCTCCTGCTCTCACTATCAGTGTCCCTGCCGAAGACCAGCGGGAAGATTTGTTTTTCATATACCCTCCTTGGGAGCGCTCATTGTTTTTTGCTCTTTATCTTTGTATAATACTTGAGCACAGATGTGGTTATATCCTTGCAGTTGGATCTCATCCTCTCCGGCAAATAAGAGTGTATTTTAACAAAGCCGCGCTGTACCGCATCCGTAGCATTCTGAGAAAGAGAGACTTTGACACCGAGGACGTTCTGCAGCATTTTACTCATGCCGTACAAGCATGCTCCACCGCCGGAAATGACGATCCCATTTTCAAATACGTCGTCGACCATATCATAAGGTATAGATTTCACTGCGTTAGCAACTGCAAGGATCACCTTGGAAACAGGCTCTTCAAAAACTCCGAGAATATCCTCCGTGCTGATACTCATATTTATAGTGTTGCCTGTAAGCGCCAGAACTCCGGATATCGAAATGCTCTGCGCCTCTCTGCCGTGCCATACAGCTCCTATGCGCTCTTTTATAGCCCTTGCCACCGCCAGCGTAACGCTGACCTCACCCTGCTCCAGTATGTATTTCTGTACCGCCTTGTCAAAATTTTCTCCGCCGATCTCCTCGGTTCTGTTAAATACGACTTTTCCCTTATGTACAAGGCATATCTCTGTGTTAAGAGCTCCGATATTTACAGACAGGCAAGAGGTATCCGGAGCATATCCGGATCCTATCATAGCCGAATACGCGCGTTTCACTGCATAACATTCCGCGATATCGCAATCCTGCATGATGGAAAACAAATGCCGTTCCTGACCCGCCGTAAAATTAGCAGGCACTCCAATTATCGCACGGATCTTTGTGTCCGCCGGACGCCTTACCCTTTTGAGTATCGCTCTGATTATATCCTGAGTATTGTCGGAAGAATGGAGCATCCCGTATCTGAACGGACGTAGTAAAAGTGCCTCGCCGTCCTCGGTATTCATAGCTATCTCCATAGCCTCGTCGCCGAGAGACACCATCCTGTGAGTTACGTTGTCTACAGTTATAACAGAAGGCTGTCGTATTATGTCGGCAGTAGCGGTGCCGATAAGCGTAGTATTTGCATAACCGAGGTCTATACCTATTTTAAATAGCATATCGGCCGTCCTTTCAGAAAATTTAAAATAATTATACTACAAAGCTGTACAAAATTCAAGTCATTTTTTATATATAGATACATTATGGCGTTTCCGGTCGTTATTTTAATTATCTGCACGCCGCAGTCGCGACTCAAGTGTGGTATATCTCATGACTTCACGGTTGTTTTCAACCATTTTAGCCGCGATATCCATCCGTCCTACCAAAACCACCATTTTACGGGCACGTGTGACCGCGGTATAAAAGAGATTTCTCGTCATGAGCATCGGCGCACAAGACGACAGGGGCATCACAACGAACGGATATTCACTTCCCTGGCTTTTATGAACTGTTATGGCGTAGGACAGCTCGAGCTCATCCAGGAGCTCAAACGGATATTTTACTTCTCTGTCATCAAATCTGATGATAAGAGCCTCGCCCTCAATATCGATATCCTCTATTATCCCTATATCTCCGTTGAATATCCCGCTGCCCTCGATACCGTATTTTTCCCAGACGATATCGTAATCGTTCTTGATCTGCATGACTCTGTCTCCGCAGCGGAATATCGTCTGACGATATTTGATCTGCTTTTTTGAAGAGTTGTACGGATTTAATTTTTCCTGGAGAAGTATATTGAGGTTTTCGGTGCCGCATCTGCCTTTCCGAGACGGAGTTATTACCTGGATCTGCTCTCTGATCTCCTCTCCGTACGCTGTCGGTAGCCTGTCTGTGACCAAGGAGACAAGCGCATCCGGAATAGTTGATTCCGACGGTCTGTTTACAAAGAAAAAATCTCCTGTCGTGGAGCTCAGAACCGGGTTTTCACCGGAATTTATTCTGTGAGCGTTTGTTACTATCAGGCTTTCCTTGCTCTGCCTGAAGATCTCGGTAAGGCATATCGTATTTACGGCGCCGCTCTTGATTATATCGCCAAGCACGTTTCCGGATCCTACCGGAGGCAACTGATCCGCATCACCTATAAGTATCAGCCTACTACCGCTTTTAACAGCAGAAAGCAGTCCCTCGGTCAGGGGCACGTCCAGCATCGACGCCTCATCGATTATTATCACATTTTCATCAAGAGGATTTTTCGCATTTCTGTTGAATTTAGGCAAATCGTTATCGGTGCGCTCCATCTCAAGCATTCGGTGTACGGTCTTTGCCTCTTCCGATGTGGACTCGCTCATTCTTTTTGCCGCGCGCCCGGTAGGAGCCGCAAGAACTACGCGCATCCCCAGCTTTCTGAAAATTTCAATAAGCGCTTTTATTACCGTCGTCTTTCCTGTGCCCGGACCACCCGTAAGTACAGTCACGCCTCCGGTCATCGCTTCATATATCGCTTTTTTTTGCATTTCGGCATATATCATGCCGTTTTTCTCTTCAACGTAATTTATTATAGCAGAGATATCACGGTCTGAAAGTGGTATTGCGCGGCTGTTGAGCAAGACCAGCTTGTCCGATATATATTCTTCCGCCTCAAACAGCTCTTGAGTCTGTATATAGCGCCGTCCGTCGCACGAAAATTCCCTGAGCTTTCCTGAATCTATGCATTGTTCAAGGGCATCTCCGACCTTTTCATTACCTAACCCCAACATAGCTGCGGCAGCATCCGTAAGCTTATCGTCAGGCATACAAGTATGACCGTTCGCAGCGGCGTTATAATTCAAAATATATATGAGCGCACCGGATATCCTTACCTGTGAATCCTGCGGTATCCCCAGACTTTTTGCTATTTCATCAGCCTTTTCAAAGCCTATGCCGCTTTCCCTTGAGAGGAGATACGGACAATCGCGTATGATAACTACGGCTCACCCTCCCCAGCGTCTATATATTCTCGTTACCTCGGAATT
>CALWTR010000026.1 GCA_944384525.1 uncultured Clostridia bacterium | reverse complement strand
GCAATGGTATTTGTTGTCGCAGAAGATTTAATCCCGGAGTCGCATATTTCCGAGCATCCTCATCTCGGAACATGGGGAGTCATGATAGGGTTTGCAACGATGATGGTGTTGGACGTTGCTTTGGGATGATATTTAAAATTAAATGCTAAATAGATAAAGGATAGTAAAAATATGGAACGGCTGATAGGTATAGGAATAGCGGTTTCTTTGGTATTTTTGAGTTATACAGTCAAAAAAATATGTCGTAAGTATTTAAAATATTTAGAAAAAACTAATTTGCAAAACAAATAGAATTAATTCAAATCAAAAATTCGTCCAGAATTATTTATTCCTGCTTAAGGTAATAAAAAGCTTCATTTTTAGGCAGTATCAAAGAATTATAGATAAAATATAAACTATGTCTGTTATATAAAATAAGTTATATGCGAAAGGATGTTAATATGGCGCGAACAACAGAACAAAAAATTAAACTCCTGGTCCTTTATGATATCCTTTGTAAGTTTACAGATGAAACACATGTGCAATAGGCATTATAAACTATAAAATATAAGTATTAGACATAAAACAGCACCGGTGATATAATGAATAAAAAGATGTATCTGCTACCGCATTTTAAAGTCATATCGGCCGTGCGGAGAGAGTGAGGGGCATGAATATGGATAGAATCAGGAGGACCGAGGAAAAATTCAGGGAACTTTTTCATGGAGCACCTTCCGGCAACGAGGGTACCGACCCGGAATTTATGCAGATATTACAGAGATTTATATTCGGAGAGGTCAGTTATACAGGCTCGCTCGACACCCGTATGCGTGAGCTGATAACGGTGACGGTGCTTGCCGTTGAGCAGACATTGCCACAGCTAAAGGCGCATGTAGGTGCATCATTGAACGTGGGTCTCTCTCCGCTTGAAATACGTGAGGCGATATATCAGTGCGCACCGTTTATCGGATTTCCGAAAACACTCAATGCGATCTCTGCAATGAACGAGGAGTTTGCATCGAGAGGGATAAGCCTTCCTCTTGAAAGCGCGGTAACAGTTACTGAGGATACGCGGTATGAGAATGGACTTGCCGCTCAGGCACCTCTGTACGGTACCGAGATAGCGGACAGGTATGAATGGCTGCCGGGCGGATTTTCCGAGGAGGTTCCTAAGTGGCTCACTGAGCTATGCTTTTCCGATTTCTCTACGAGAAAAGGACTCAGAGAAAAGACGCGAGAGCTTCTCGAGGTCGTGGTGCTCGCCGCTTTGGGAGGGGCGGAGACTCAGGTGCGCTCGCATGTAAAAGGAGCGCTTGCCGTAGGAAATACAGCGGAAGAGATCGTGTGCGCACTCTGCCACGCTATGCCATATATAGGAGTGCCGAGGCTGTTCAACGCTTTGAATTGTTCTTCGGATATACTTGATAAGGGCAGGGACAAGAACGAGGAAAACTTTGAAAAGATGAACGTATTCGGGAGAGGTGCTGAAAATACTGCTTATGCTGATTATTTTACCGGGAACTCATATCTTAAACCGCTTACCTCTCAAAATTGTAAACTAACATTTGCAAATGTTACCTTTGAGCCCGGATGCCGCAATCACTGGCATATCCATCATGCGGAAAAAGGCGGAGGACAAATACTTCTATGTGTTGCCGGGGGAGGCTGGTATCAGGAGTACGGAAAACCCGCAAGGAGCCTTGCTCCGGGAGACGTTGTGGAGATACCGGCAAATGTCAAGCATTGGCACGGGGCAAAGAAAAATGAGTGGTTTTCACATATAGCAGTGGAAATTCCCGGCAAAAATACTTCAAATGAATGGCTTGAGGAGGTTTCAGATGATGAGTACGACAAATTGGACGGATAAGACGGCTGTGATCGAAGAAAAACTTAATATGACGCAGGCGTGGGATAAAACGTTCCCGAAGAGCGGGAAGGTCTCGCACCGTAAAATAACCTTTCATAATCGCTATGGTATCACGCTTGCGGCTGATATGTATATCCCGAAGAACGCCGACGGCAAGCTCCCGGCAGTTGCTGTCGCAGGACCGTTCGGAGCGGTAAAGGAGCAGGCGTCCGGGCTGTATGCTCAGACGATCGCGGAAATGGGATTTTTGACGATCGCATTTGACCCTTCATATACCGGTGAAAGCGGAGGACATCCTCGATTTGTCGCTTCTCCTGATATAAATACCGAGGATTTTTGCGCGGCGGTGGATTTTTTGTCGGTGCAGGATAATGTAGATCCGCAGCGTATAGGAATACTCGGAATATGCGGCTGGGGCGGTATGGCTCTTAACGCCGCGGCGATAGATACCCGGATAAAAGCGACAGTAACGGTCACTATGTACGATATGAGCAGAGTTACGGCAAACGGATATTTCGACAGTATAGACGAGGAGTCACGCTATAAGCTTAAAGATAATTTGAATCGTCAGCGTACAGAAGATTATAGAAACGGTAACTACGCTCTCGCGGGCGGTTTGCCGGACAGCGTTCCGGAGGACGCTCCGTTTTATGTAAAAGACTATTTTGACTATTATAAGACGCCCCGCGGCTATCACCCACGCTCGCTGAATTCAAACGGCGGCTGGAACGTGACGTCATCGCTTTCTTTTATAAATATGCCGATATTGTCTTACTCCCAAGAGATACGAAACGCGGTCCTTGTAATACACGGGGAAAAAGCGCATTCCTGCTATTTCAGCAGGGACGCTTTCGCAAAGCTCAAAGGAGAAAATAAAGAACTGCTTATAATACCGGGAGCAGTCCATACGGATCTGTACGACAATACGGAAATTATTCCTTTTGATAAGATAAAGTCCTTTTTTGATTCATATTTGAAATGAAAATTATTTTGGAGAAAAAACGCCGTCACCTGAATGTGACGGCGTTTTTTATGCCTTGCCTTGCCTTTGATCGACTTGCTTTTGCTTGATTTTACTTCACTTGACTTGCCTTTGCTTGACTTGACTTTGCTTTGTCGGTAACGTATAATTATTTTGCATGATGATTATTGCAATATAACCAAAGCGGAGGATATTATGGAATACAGAGTTTTAAAATATTTTCTGACTGTTGCAAGAGAGGGAAATATAACCCGCGCATCTGAACTTCTGCACATTTCTCAACCGGCGCTTTCGAGGCAGCTCATGCAGTTAGAGGAAGAACTAGGTACTAAACTTTTAGTCCGCGGTAAAAGAAATATTGCTCTGACCGACGCGGGAGTACTTTTGCGGCGCAGAGCGCAGGACATAGTGGATCTGACGGAAAAGACTGAACTGGAGCTACGCACCGGTGAAAATTTGAGCGGTGTGATATCGATAGGGAGCGGAGAATCCGAGACAATGCGCTTTCTTGCGGAATACATGAGCTCATTCAACGAAATGCACCCGGGCGTTACGTTCGATATATATTCAAACAACGCCGATTTTATAAAGGAGCGTCTTGATAAAGGACTTTTGGATATAGGAGTGTTGCTGGCGCCAACTGATATTTCCGGGTATGAATCTATCCGTCTGCCGTATGAGGAAAGATGGGGAGCTCTGCTTCCGTCGAGTTGTGAGCTCTCAAATAAGGAATATGTCACCGCTGAGGATTTGGCGGACAGTAAGATATTTATGCCGAGGAGAGGGGCGGTTCAGGGAGTCAGGGAATGGTTTGGAGAGTATTACGGAAAGCTGAAGATATTTGCAACTCACAATCTTTTGTACAATGCGGCAATGCTGGTCGATTGCGGGATAGGGACAGCACTGACGATAGAGGGCGCGGCAGTCTTATATAAAAATGAGAATATAAAGTTTTTGCCTTTGTATCCGGAGCTTCGCGTGTCAAGCGTGATGGTATGGAAAAAATATCAGCCCGCCACATCCGCGGCATCCGAATTCATCCGATATATAAGATCGCATTTCCATGCAGACTGAAAGCGGGCGTACTGCGCAGTACGTCTGAGTTCAGATCAATATACGGCGTAACGTATCCTTCCGTTCTTCTGTTGAAACAGTCTTTTATAGATCAAGAACATAGAATATATTATATACTCATGATCCTGCGGACAAAAAGTTGACAATATCAGTGGTTTATGTTATAATGTGTGCGAAAGCTTAAATACAGTCTGAAAGGCAGACAGAAAAAAGGAGAGGGTAACGTATGAGAGAAGGCATTCGTTTTATTAGTCATATAGCTAATATGGGCGCAGCCTCCGGTACAAAGAGGATAGCTTATGCTTTTGGCAACATAGTTATTACGGTGCTCGGGATCCTTTGTATGCTTGGCATAAAAATGCTGTGGAGCGGTGTTTCGGACTCAAAGTATAACTTTTTTGCGGCTTTACTGGGTATAATAATTCTGGCGGCTCTTATGATAGTTATGATACTTCAGGGATTTGCCGCGCAGGTCGCGCTCGTTTTTATGTCGCTGATCGGGATATTTATACCGGGAGAGAGACTCGGCAATGCGGTGTCTTTTGTTATTTCGCTTGCTTCCGTCATCTCAGCGGTAGTGTATGTATTGCATATGCTGGGAGCCTTTTGACAGCGACAATGTTTAAGCCGACGGTATCTGAACTCCGGTACACAGGCGCACCGTTTTGGTGCGCTTTTTTTATGAGCGCATTGACTTGGGAGCTGTCATCGATTGACTTTTTTAATGTTTTCTGATATACTCATAAGATAGTTGCAGCGGTAATGCCGTTTGCGATCTTACGGACAGGGGAATTATATATGAGGATGTTATGGAAACTGACAAAAGAGGCGTCGAGATACAAGGGACTGTATGCTCTTGCCATTCTGGCAACGCTGTGCCTTACGTTTGTCAATTTAGCGGCGCCCAAGGTACTCTCCGCAATGACCGGCATTGTACAGGGCGGGATGGACGACAGTGCGGTGAAAACTGTCGGGATGCTGGCTCTTTTACTGCTTGCTCTGTACTGCGTCAGGGTGCTTTTCAGATTTGCGAGCAATTATCTTGCCCATAAGGCGGCTTGGTACCTCGTCGGGGACTTGCGCGGGCGAATGTATACGAAACTTCAGGGGCTTCACCGCGGCTTTTTTCATGACAAGCAGACCGGAGATCTGATGAGCCGCGTTATAAACGATACTAGGGATTTTGAATTGCTCTACGCGCACATAATCCCTGAGCTGATAACCAATTTCGTGACTTTTGCAGGTGTGTTGATCATCCTGCTGACAATAAACTGGAAGCTTGCGCTCATAACATGCTGTCCTATACCTTTGATACTGTTGTCCGGAATAGTGTTTGCAAAAAAAGTTCGTCCGTTTTTCAAGAAGTCTCAGAAATGCATGGGTGAGCTTAATGCAAAACTTCAGGACAACCTGTCTGGGCTTCATGAGATACAGTCGTTCGGCCGCGAGGAATACGAGAGCGGCAGAGTAAATGAAAAGAATTTCGATCAGGTGAGGACCATGCTGCGTGCTCTGAGAGCGAGCGCAGTTTTTCATCCAAGCGTAGAACTTCTTTCTTCGCTCGGAACTGTACTTGTAGTGTTCTTCGGAGGCCTTTTTGCGTACAGCGGCGGGCTCTCCGTAGAGGATATAGTTGCGTTTGTGCTGTATCTCTCGCTTTTTTACGCTCCCGTGACCGGGCTTGCGGCTCTTCTTGAGAACCTTCAGCAATCGCTTGCCGGAGCTGAGCGCGTCGCGCTTATACTCGAGACAGTACCTGAGATAAGAGACAGGGAAGGGGCATATGATCTCGGCGACGCAGAGGGAGATATAAAATTTGAAAATGTGAGCTTTGATTACGGAAACGGTATTCCTATCCTCAAAAATGTGTCATTTGAGTGCAGGCCCGGGATGATGGTCGCGCTGGTCGGACCTACCGGGGTGGGGAAGACCACGATGACCCAGCTGATATCGCGTTTTTATGAGCCGACAGCCGGCAGAATATTGATAGACGGTCAGGATATACGGGACGTTACTATCGAAAGCTTGAGAAGAAATATATCACCGGTACTTCAGGATACATTCCTGTTCAACGGTACAATAGCGGAAAACATAGGGTATGCTTGCCCTTCGGCTACTATGGACGAGATAGAGGCCGCGGCCGTGGCCGCCAACATACATACGGATATCATGCAGATGCCTGAGCAGTATCAGACGATGGTCGGTGAACGCGGACTGAGACTTTCCGGCGGGCAGAAGCAAAGAATTGCGATAGCTAGGGCGATCCTGAGACGCTCTCCGATAATAATCCTTGATGAGGCTACCGCATCTGTAGATGTAGAGACTGAAAAGCAGATACAGGGCGCTATACAGAGGTTGGCCGGAAAACGTACTATAATAGCGATAGCTCACCGACTTTCAACAATAAAAGGCGCAGACCTGATATTGCTTCTGAAAAACGGAGAAATAGTTGAGCGCGGGACCCATGATGAGCTGATGGCTATGCGCGGAGACTACTACCGTATGCAACGGGCGCAGCTCGTGTCTCTGTCAGATGTTTGAAACATGACGGCATCAGAGCGGGCGCATTGATCGTTGACTCAAAATTCAAAGTACCCGTGAGGATCGCTTGACAATATTTAAAACATCAAAATACATACAAAAGCCGCCGGTACATTGAAATACCGGCGGCTTTTGTAAATAAATGATTACAAAAAATAATCTAATTTAATTCAAACACTTTTTCGAGCAGGGGCTGTGCTCCGGTTTTTTCATCTTTGTCCATTATCAGAACATCCCTCATATATTCGTCCCATTTTTTGACGATATCGCTGTTTTTCTGTACATCGGCGGCATATTCTATGCCGCGCTCACACTCATAATATCCGAACAGCAGGTCTCCGGTATTCCAGATAGTGTAGTTTCTTATTCCCGCGCTTTTGAGGACCTCTTTCATCTCCGGCCATATTTCGTCGTGACGCCTTTTGTATTCTGCTTTTTTCCCTGGAGCTATCCTCCCGCACCATGCGTATTTTTCCATTTTTTATCTGTTTTCCTCCATTGCTAAGGTACAAAACAGTACGACTTTGTACCTGTTTTTACATGATAAGTACAGTTTTATCAGGAATACGTATTTATTATGTTTTTCGCTATCTCGGCTTTCGACGTACAGCTGTCCATAGCGCGCTTTTCTATAAATCTGTGTGCGTCAGGCTCGGTCATTTTCAGCTCGCTGATGAGCAGGCATTTAGCGCGGTTTATTATTCGTATCTCCTGCATTTTTTCTTCGACAGACAGCGTTTTTACCTCGAGCTTTCTCAGTCTTTCTCGGGCGCTTATCATCCAGGAGAGAGCCTGTATGATAACTGCTTTTGATGTTGGCTTAGGGGTCGTGAAAACTCCGTGTACCGCGACGCGCTCATGAGTTTCCGCATATATTTCATTTTTTACGAGCAGCATCACTACTGCCGTTTTTGAGTGACAGCAGTCTATCGAAAATCTTATTCCGGATTCGTCGGGGAGCGGGGAATTGATCAGTATGAAGTCATATGACCGTTCTGCGATCTGCCTTTTTGCTTCACTGACGCTGGACACGATCGTGACGGGACTGTATCTTGATACGGGGAGCAGCTCTGACATTGCGGTATTGAATTTTTCCGCCGCCGATACCAGCAGAACGCTGTATACACGTTCCTTTAAGCCCATGAGGTGCCCCCCTTCCTTGTTTTTAGTTTTCGCCACCGTGTTCAGCCGGCGAGCCAAGGATCATTTATGCGTTTTGCTCTTTGCAATATATATTGAGTATTTCGCTTGGTATGTGATCTTTTATGAAATCGCTGTTCGCGGCTATTCGGCATGCCTCTGAGAGGCTTTCCGGAAGAGAGTCATATTCAGCCTTTACTGCGTCATCGGCAGTAAAAAAGTTGAAGTCAGCCATTTTGGGCAGTGAAAGGCCGTTTTTTATTCCCCGGAGTCCTGCGTATATCATGAGCGAAAATGCCAGATACGGGTTTGCAGTTGGATCCGGAGACCTGAGCTCGGCGCGTCGGTATTCTCCTGTCGCCGCCGGTATTCTGACGAGCTGGCTCCTGTTCTGTCTGCACCAGGAGATATACTGCGGCGCCTTGTTCAGTCCGAATCGTTCATACGAACTGCAGCAGGGGTTGAGAAATGCGGTCATTTCGCGCACCTTGTCAAGTACTCCGGCGACCGTGCGGTCAAGTACGTCCTCTCCGTTCTGCGACCGGACGGAAAAATTGATGTGAAATCCGTTTCCCGCCTCGTTTTTAAGCGGCTTCGGTCCGAAATCCGCCCAGAGACCGTTGCGGTACGCTACCGTTTTTACAACGGTCTGAAATGTGAGCGCGTTGTCCGCTGCGGAAAGCGGATCCGAGTATCTGAAATCTATTTCATTCTGTCCGGGACCGTCTTCATGATGAGAGCTCTCCGGTATTATTCCCATTTGCTCAAGAGTAAGGCATATTTCCCGCCTGATATTTTCGCCGCGGTCATCAGGGGCGATATCCATATATCCCGCATGGTCGTACGGATCCTTTGTCGGCTCTCCGTTCTGACCGAGGCGGAAAAGATAAAATTCCTGCTCCGCGCCGAAGCTGAAATCGCAGCCTGCACGTTCCGCATCGCATACAGCTTTCTTGAGCAGGGCACGGGTGTCACAGGCAAAGGCCTCACCGGACGGGGTCAGTATATTGCTGAACATACGGATGACCTTTCCGTGCTCCGGACGCCAGGGGAGGAGCATCAGAGTTTCCGGCTCCGGCTTAAGGAACAGGTCCGAGTGCGTCTCATCTCCGAATCCGATAACGGATGAGGCGTCAAACGCAATGCCGTATTCGAATGCCCGTTCAAGCTCTCCGGGCATTATGGAAATATTTTTCTGCTTTCCGAACACATCGCAGAACGCAAGACGGATGAATTTGACGTCATCCTCGTTTACATACTGCAGAACCTCTTCCTTTGAATACTTCATACCTTTACCTCTTTTTAATTTGCAACATACATTTGCTTGTACGGATTATTGCTGTCGGGAGAGATCACGGTAAATTCGGATCTGAATATTTCATCGAAGTCAAATCCGAAATATTCGCAATATTCCGAGAGATATCCGCGTATCTCCTCCATATCCGACGCGGTCGCCGTATGCCGAGTCACCTGGCTCGGAAATCTGACCCCATCGCAGTTACCGCGGAGATACATCTTTCCTCCATGCATACCTGTGCCGGGGAAGTTGCCCACGATATTCTTTTTCCCCGCGTTCATGCCGAGCACTATTATAGTTCCGCCGGCCTGGTATTCTCCGAGAAAACTGCCGCAGACTCCGCCTATTATCATGACCGGCTTTTTATCACGGTAAGCCTTCATATGTATGCCGGCTCGGTATCCCGCATTGCCTCTAACATATATCTTCCCGCCGCGCATGGCGTATCCCGCGGCGTCGCCTATATTGCCGTATACTATTATTTTGCCCTCGTTCATAGTATCTCCGACGGCGTCCTGCGCGTTTGAGTGCACATATATTTCCGCGCCGTTAAGATATGCTCCGAGTGCGTTTCCGGGTATACCGTCTATATTTATCTTTTTGCCGTCCATCCCCGCCGCTATGAATCTCTGACCGCAGCAACCGGATATGTCACATTCTTTGCCGGACGAGCGCACAAGTTCGTTTAACGCCTTAAAATCAAGGCCGGATACATCATACATCATTTTTATTATATCACACCTCCGAAATTTTTTCTACGGGTACTTTGAGAAAATGCGGAAAAAGTCGGATGTTCCATAAGAAGTTTCAGATCTACTGAATCTACCGGTGTGCGTTCTCTTATAAGGGAAGTGTATATCCCTGCCTTATCTACATCGCCTATAAGTATGTATCCGCAAAGCACGCCGTTCTTTACAAAGAATTTCTTTATATATCCGTCGCCCCCATATTTATATACTGCACATTCCTGATCGTCAGGGAAATAGCTGCCGGCGGTCATCGCGTGGAGCCCGAAAAAGCCTATGGAGTTCATAGGGATCGCGTTTGAATACCGCGCGCTTCCGCCCGCCATGTTTTCCCCGGCGCATTTACCCTGCATATAAGCGTTTGGAAGCAGGGCAAGCACTCTCTTTTTTCCGAGAGATATGTCCATACCCTCTGTGCAGTCGCCCGCCGCATATATGTCAGGCAGACTGGTCTTCATGTCATCTTCGACTGATATTCCGCGGCCTACTGTTCCGCCTGCCTCAGAAACGAGAGAGGTATTCGCCCTTACTCCGACCGCAGTCACCAGTATGTCAAAATCTACGATCGCTCCGCTCTTCATATAGGCGCGTCCGCCGTCGAATCGCTCGACAGTGTCCGAGAGCATAAAGCTTATTCCGTTTTTTTCAATATGTTTTTGCATAACCGCGGCGGTCTCTACGTCAAATATGCTCGACAGGATACGATCGGCAAGGTCGCATACCGTTATCGACGCGACTCTGCCGTTAAGTCCCTCCGCACACTTCAGACCGATAAGTCCGGCACCTACTATAAGAACTTTTGATTCACGTGTCACCGCCTCGTCCAATGCGAGCGCATCGTCAAGCGTCATAAAAGAAAACCTTTTTGGCACGCTCTCTATTCCTTCAAATTTCGGGAGGAAAGGAGATGAGCCTGTGGCCACGCACATGGAATCGTATTTTATCGTTTTCCCTTCGTCCGTTAAGACAGTATGAGCGTCGGCATCTATTTTTACCGCCTTTTTGCCGTAAATGACTTTGACGCCGTTCTTTTCATAAAATCCGTTTTCGCGGTATCCGATCTTTCCGAGCTCAGTCTTGCCTTCGAGATAGTATGATATAAGAGGACGGCAATATACCGGGTGAGACTCCTCTGATATGACCGTTATACTTCCTTTGCCGTCGACGGCGCGTATACCCTCGATACATCCCGCCGCCGCGACGCCGTTTCCGATCACAACATAGCGTTTCATCATTCCGTCACCTCTCTTCATATACTATTGCTTTATTAGGGCAGCCCTTTACACACGCAGGCGCGCCGCATGAATTCTCAAGACATAGCTCGCACTTCTGCGCGGTCCCGTTCTCAGATACCGACAGCGCTCCGTACGGGCATACAAGTATGCAGGTCAGACATCCGACACATTTGCTCTTGTCTATTTTTACAGTGCCGTTTTCTACATGCAGAGCTCCCGCTATGCAGCTCTTTACGCATATAGGATCCTCGCAGTGACGGCAGGAAACAGCAAAGTTTATACGATCGTTTCCGTCGACAGATATCCTCGGATGAATTTTTTTGCCCTTCAATGCCTTTACCATATCGCTCTCTCCGGAGTTTGCAAAGGCGCAGTTGTATTCGCAGAGATGGCACCCGAGGCACCATTCTTCATTAACATATACTCGTTTCATAGTTCTCCTCATTCTCCCGCGTGAGATATGCCCAGTATATCGAGTTCTTTCTGTGAGAGTCCGATACCTCTGAGCATCAGCCTGTTGCCGCGGAGCGCCTCTATCGAGTTTATGCCCATTCCACCCATCAGCTCTTTTATTTCATGCTTCCAGGCCGTCATCAGATTGACAAGGCGGCGGCTGCCTATCTCCGGATTGAGTCTCTTTACCAGCTCCGGACGCTGAGTCGCTATTCCCCAGTTACATTTTCCGCTCTGGCATGTACGGCAGAGATGACATCCGAGCGCGAGAACTGCCGCTGTAGCTATGTAGCAGGCGTCTGCTCCGAGCGCTATGGCTTTTACAACGTCTGCTGAGGAGCGTATGCTGCCTCCGACGACTATGGATACGTTGTTGCGGATCCCCTCGTCGCGGAGCCTGCTGTCAACAGCCGCTAGAGCAAGTTCGATCGGTATTCCTACATTATCACGGATGCGAGTAGGAGCCGCTCCGGTACCGCCTCTGAATCCGTCTATTGCTATTATGTCGGCGCCGCTGCGTGCGATGCCGCTCGCTATCGCCGCGATATTATGTACTGCCGCTACCTTTACTATCACGGGCTTTTTATACTCTGTTGCCTCCTTGAGCGAAAATACTAGTTGGCGCAGATCCTCTATAGAATATATATCGTGGTGAGGGGCAGGGGAGATCGCGTCGGATCCTTCCGGGATCATTCGTGTGCGCGATACATCTCCGACTATCTTTGCACCGGGAAGGTGACCGCCGATGCCCGGCTTCGCTCCCTGACCCATTTTTATCTCTATCGCCGCGCCCGCCTCGAGGTAATCCTTATATACTCCGAATCGACCGGACGCTACCTGAACGATAGTGTTGGGACCGTAGCAGTAAAAATCTTCATGAAGTCCGCCCTCTCCGGTATTGTAAAGTATACCGAGCTCGCTTGCCGCGGTGGCAAGCGATTTATGGGCGTTGTAGCTTATTGAGCCGTAACTCATCGCGGAGAACATTACCGGCATCGACAGATCTATCTGAGGCTCGAGAGCGCATTTTATATTGCCGTTTTCATCCCTCTCTATCCTGCTTGGCTTTTTACCCAGGAATACACGTGTTTCCATCGGCTCGCGCAGAGGGTCGATCGGCGGATTGGTTACCTGAGAGGCATTTATAAGTATTTTGTCCCAGTATACCGGCATCGGCTTCGGATTTCCCATTGATGAGAGGAGAACTCCGCCGCTGTTCGCCTGCTTATATATCTCCTTTATGGTATCCTCCTGCCAGTTCGCGTTTTCCCTGAGCCTGCAGTCGCTCTTCACTATTTTCAGCGCGCGTGTAGGGCAGAGAGACACACATCTCTGACAGTTTACGCACTTGCTTTCGTCACTTATCATGATCCCGCGATCAGGATCGTAGGAGTGCACCTCATTGGCGCACTGGCGTTCGCATACGCGGCAGGTTATACACCTGTTCTCATTTCTTATTACTTCAAATTCCGGATATATAAAATCGATGCCCATCAGAACATACCATCCTTTACTCTAACGATCACAGGCTCACCGCCTGCGGGCGCATATATGTTTTCGACATCCGGGTCCATCACTCGGATCGCCGCTTCCTCACTCGCTATATACACCTTGTCATCCTTCTCTCCGACGACCATTGAACGGAGCTTCAAACGGTCATTGAGCGCCATTATCCCGCCGTCAAACCCGAATACTATCGAGAACGGTCCGGTTATCAGCAGGCTCGGGAACACGGTCCTGAGATATTTCAGCCTCTCACGCTCAGCGTCGTCGCTCTTTGCTGCGATCGTGCTCCAGAACGGAGCTGCTATTACGTTAGCCGCTTCCTTCAGATTGAGTTTCTGCACCCTGAGAAGGTAGTCCATTATATATGTTATTACTTCGGTATCAGTCTGAAGAGTGCATTTATAGCCGAACATCTCAATGAACCTACGGTTTGCGTCATATGAGGATATCTCGCCGTTATGAACTACGGAATAATCGAGCAGGGTAAAGGGGTGAGCCCCTCCCCACCAGCCCGGAGTATTTGTAGGATATCTTCCGTGGGCAGTCCAGGCGTAACCTTCATATTCATCAAGACGGTAGAATATTCCTACGTCCTCAGGAAATCCGACCGCCTTGAATGTTCCCATGTTCTTTCCGCTCGAAAATACGTACGCTCCGGGCATCTCGGTATTTATTTTCATTACCGTTCTGGCCACAAACTCCTTTTCGTCCAGCTGCATGGATGCGAGTACCGACCGGAGAGGGGATACGAAATATCTCCATATTATCGGTTCGTCGGTTATCTCCTTTATCTTTCTTGTCGGCACTATTTCGGACTTCACTATTTCAAAACGTTCTTTTAAGAATATCTCGCAGTTCTTTCTCGTAGCACGCTCATTGAAAAAGAAGTGGAGCGCGTATAGATCGCGGTACTCCGGATATATCCCATATGCGGCAAAACCGCCGCCAAGACCGTTAGAACGGTCGTGCATCGGACGCATTGATTCTATTATCTTCTCGCCGCTCATTTTTCTGCCCTCGCGGGATATTACCGCCGCGATCGCACATCCGGACGGGATGCGTACTTGACCTTCAAGCTTCATTTGACGAATTTCCTTCCTTAAACAGTTATATAATAACAAAAAAGCGCTCATAAGGGTGCAAAAATGTTATACACCACTATGAACGCCTTTGCTCATATGCAAGCATTATATATTAAAACTTGCGGTTTGTCAATAGATTTTTAGATTATTTTCGGAAAATTGCAACTTTTTCAAAAAAACTTGCAAAAACCTCTTGACAAACGCAAAAAGCCGGTGTATAATACGGAACATAAAGGCAAAGGGGTCTTTGAGGGATTAGGTTTCTCAGCTCTTCCGCCTTTTTCTTTTTAGTGCGGTACGTAGCATGATTTTGAAAATGGGATGACCGCAAAAATTTTATAACAGAGGCAATGGCGTCTTTGATGTGTTTTTCATGTCAAAGGCGCTTTGTCGTTTTTAAGCGTCAAGGCGCTAGCTATAACGGTTAATATTTAATTTAAGGAGATAAAAATATGCAAACAGTTTCTGATTACTTCGGCTGCAATGTCTTCGACGACAGAGTAATGAAGGCTAATTTGACGGCGGACGTATATCGCTCGCTCAGAAAGACGATAGACGAGGGCGCAAAACTCGATATAGGAGTTGCAAATGCGGTCGCCTCTGCTATGAAAGACTGGGCGGTCGCAAACGGGGCTACGCACTACACGCATTGGTTCCAACCGCTCACAGGTATAACGGCGGAAAAACACGACAGCTTTATCTCTCCTTCTCCTGACGGAGGCGTAATAATGGAGTTTTCCGGCAAGGAACTGATAAAGGGAGAGCCGGACGCCTCATCTTTCCCGTCGGGCGGACTGAGGGCGACCTTTGAGGCCAGAGGTTATACGGCGTGGGATCCGACCTCATACGCTTTTATAAAGGGCAAGACTCTCTGTATCCCTACGGCATTCTGCTCTTACGGCGGGGAGGCACTTGATAAAAAGACTCCGCTCCTCCGTTCGATGGAGGCGCTCAACCGTCAGGCTATGAGGATACTTAAGCTGTTCGGAAACAACGACGTAAAATGCGTAAGGACCTCAGTCGGTCCGGAACAGGAGTATTTCCTTGTAGACAGGGCAATGTACGAAAAGCGCAAGGATCTTGTGTTCACTGGCAGAACTCTTTTCGGAGCAAAGCCGCCGAAAGGGCAGGAGATGGATGACCATTATTTCGGTGTCATAAAGCCCAGAGTTGCGGCGTATATGGAGGAGCTCAACGAGGAGTTGTGGAAACTCGGCATACTTGCAAAAACCGAGCATAACGAAGTTGCTCCCGCTCAGCATGAACTGGCGCCCATATACAGTACTACTAACATAGCAGCTGATCACAACCAACTCACGATGGAGATAATGCAAAAGGTGGCGCTCAAACATGGTCTAGTTTGTCTGCTTCATGAAAAACCTTTTGCGGGAGTCAATGGATCCGGAAAGCATAACAACTGGTCTATTGCCACAGATACAGGCGTTAACCTTCTCTCACCTGGAGAGACTCCGTTTGAAAATGCGCAATTCCTCCTCTTCCTGTGCGCAGTTATACAAGCCGTAGACGATTATCAGGATCTGCTGCGTATCTCGGTGGCTACCGCAGGTAACGATCACAGACTTGGAGCCAACGAGGCACCTCCCGCAGTTGTATCGATATTCCTGGGCGAGGAGCTCACGGCAATACTTGAAGCCATAGAGAAGGACGCGCCGTACAGCGGTACCAAAAAGACGACCATGAAGCTCGGTGTTGATGTTTTGCCGAAGTTCCCGCGTGATACAACGGACAGAAACCGCACGTCACCTTTCGCTTTCACCGGCAATAAATTCGAGTTCCGTATGCTGGGCTCCTCAAACAGCATTTCGTGCGCTAATATAATGCTGAATACCTCAGTAGCTGAGTCTCTCAAAATATATGCGGATACGCTCGAACAGGCAAAAGATTTTAAGTCCGCGCTCCATGATCTGATCAGAAAAACCATTAAGGATCATAAGAGGATACTGTTCAACGGAAACGGCTACGACGATGCTTGGATCAAGGAGGCAGTAGAAGTTCGCGGTCTGCTCAACTACCGCACGACGCCCGACTGTATCCCTCACTTGCTTGATGAAAAGAACGTCAAAATGCTCACGTCTCACGGCGTATTTACTGAAAAGGAACTTCATTCAAGATTTGAGATAACGCTTGAGAACTATTGCAAGACTGTTACAATAGAGGCGAATACGATGGCGGATATGGCTCGCCGTCAGATACTGCCCGCAATTGAAAAATACGTTTCCTCACTTGCCTCATCCGCGGCAGCTAAAAAATCGGTTTGTCCGGAAGCGGCGTGTGGATACGAGAGCGGTCTTATAAACAAGCTGTCAGGGCTTGCAGACGGCATCTCGATGAAGACCAGCGATCTCGAGAGCGCTATCGTACATGTTCAGGACGAGGAGAATGTCGAGAAAGAGTCTTACGCGATACGCGATATCCTGATACCGTGCATGAACGAACTTAGGGCTCTCGTTGACGAAGCGGAGAGACTCACATCTGAGGAATACTGGCCGTATCCGTCATATGGTGAATTGCTGTTCGGCGTAAAATAAAAACAATATGATTAGCTTTATTTAAAAAAATAAAAATTCGGGGATTTTGATATGTCAGAGGATCTATTGGGAATTGTTAAAGATACAGTTGTAGAAGAGGCGTTCGGGATCTGGTTTTTGATAGGGGCTGCTCTCGTGTTCTTTATGCAGGCCGGATTCGCGATGGTCGAGACTGGTTTTACGAGAGCAAAAAACGCCGGAAATATAATAATGAAAAACCTGATGGATTTCTGCATAGGTACGGTGGTTTTTGTATTATACTTTGGTTCGGCTGGTATGGGTTCAATGGAGCGGCCGCTTGGGACGGAGCGTCTCTCGCTTCGATATTTCTGACAACTACTATCGCACCTTCCGTTGCTACCTGTACCACCATGATTTTTACATGGTTGAAAAACGGAAAGCCTGATGTTTCAATGTGCCTTAATGCATCTCTTGCGGGACTCGTAGGAGTAACTGCCGGATGCGACTCACTGGATGCGCTCGGCGCTGCTATCGTCGGACTGGTATCAGGCATAATCATCGTTGTAGCGGTTGAATTCCTGGATATTAAACTGCACATAGATGATCCGGTCGGGGCAGTCGGAGTTCACCTTGGAAACGGAGTATGGGGAACAATAGCAGTAGGTCTGTTATCCAATCCGTCCGCTCCCGCTCATCTTAACGGATTTTTCTATACCGGAGATGCAACACTTCTCGGAGTACAGCTGTTGGGTATAGTTTCTATCCTTGCTTTTACCGGCGCGGCTATGACCTTGACATTCTATATAATAAAGAAGACTGTAGGTCTGAGGGTCGATCCCGATGAGGAGATAAAAGGACTCGACAGTACCGAGCATGGACTTCCGAGTGCATACGCAGACTTTTTGCCGGCTGTTGAAAGCCTCGATTACGGATATGAGGGAGCAGTTGCGGTATCCGGAGATACCCCTGTGGCAGAGGCCGTTCCCGTGAAGCTTGTAGAGAGTGTGGATAGTGCAGATAGTGCAGAAGGAAAATCTTCGATGCACAAGCTCACAAAGATAGAGATAATATTTAAGGAAAGCAAACTGGAAGCGCTTAAACAGGCGATGATGGATATCGGTATAACCGGAATGACGGTATCTCATGTTCTCGGATGCGGACAGCAGAAGGGCAGACCGGAATACTACCGCGGAGTTGAAGTCGAGGCGACGCTCCTTCCGAAAATACAGCTGGATGTAGTTGTAAGTAAAGTGCCGGTCAGAAACGTTATCGAAACGGCAAAAAAGGTGCTTTATACCGGTCATATCGGTGACGGAAAGATATTTGTATATAACGTTGAGAACGTTGTAAAGGTACGTACCGGTGAGGAAGGCTATGAAGCTTTACAGGATGTAGAGTGATATTTTAAAATATTGATAAAGGCGTTTGAGAAAAGAAAAGTAGCACGGAGACTTTCTTACAGAGAGCGCGGGACGGTGAGATCCGCGCAGAAAAGTCCGTGTGAAGAACACTTTTCGAGCCGCAAGCTGAAATGAAAAAAATTTCAAAGTAGGCGCGCCGCAGGGTCATGCGTCAGTTGACAAACATCTGTTTAGGGTGTATAATAAATGAGAAAAAATATAGGTGGCACAGCGAGAACAGCACTTGCCCTATTGAATGCTGATATAACTTTGTTTTCGGAGGAAGTTTATTATGTGTTCTATAATAGGGTATTGCGGAAGCGTTGCCTCTTTAAGCGATCTGAAGAAAAGCTTTGACCGTACTCTTTCGAGGGGGCCGGATGATACAAGGATCGTGCGGGCAGGCGACGGATATCTGGGATTTCACCGTCTTGCTATAATGGGTCTTCATCCGCAAGGCATGCAGCCGTTTTCGCTCGGAGACGATCTGGTAGTTTGCAACGGCGAGCTTTACGGATTTGAAAAATGGAAGAGCGCTCTTTCCGCAAAATACCGGTTCGTCAGCGATTCTGACTGTGAGATAATACTGCCTATGTACCGCGAATACGGCACCGACATGTTTGATATGCTGGATGCGGAATTCGCCATGGTGATATATGACGGTAAGACCGGTGAGTTTATAGCGGCAAGAGACCCGATCGGGATACGTCCGCTTTATTACGGGTATGACAAAGGCGGCACTATAATTTTTTCAAGCGAGCCGAAGAGCCTGCTCGGGCTTACCGACAGGATACTTCCTTTCCCGCCGGGGCATTATTACAAGGGCGGAAAATTCGTTTGCTACCGCGACATCTCCAAGCCGGAGCGGATCATCCATGACGACCTTGAGACAGCGTGCAAAAATATACGCGAAAAGCTGATCGCCGGGGTCAAAAAAAGACTGGTATCGGACGCAAAGGTGGGTTTTCTGCTGTCAGGCGGTCTGGATTCCTCTCTGGTATGCGCTATAGCCGCAAGGGAGTGCAAAAAGCCGATCAAAACATTCGCAATAGGGATGAGCGAGGATGCGATCGACCTTAAATATGCAAGGCAGGTCGCGGAATATATAGGCAGTGAACACACTGAGGTCTTCATGACCAGTCAGGAGGTCATCGATTCTCTTGAGCAGGTGATATATATCCTGGGTACATATGATATAACAACGATACGCGCAAGCATGGGTATGTATCTTGTCTGCAAGGCGATACACGAGCAGACTGACATCCGAGTGCTCCTGACGGGAGAGATATCGGATGAGTTGTTCGGATACAAATATACTGATTTTGCTCCATCGGCTGAGGAATTTCAGCGCGAGTCTGAAAAACGGGTCAGAGAACTTCATATGTATGACGTTCTGCGAGCTGACAGATGTATTTCGGTAAATTCGCTTGAGGCGAGAGTGCCGTTCGGCGATCTTGATTTCGTCAAATATGTTATGGCTCTTGACCCGGAAATGAAGATGAATAAATACGGAAAGGGAAAATATCTTTTGAGGCATGCATTTGAAGGCCTCGGATATCTGCCCGATGAAATACTCATGAGGGAGAAAGCTGCGTTTTCGGATGCGGTCGGGCATTCTATGGTCGATCATCTGAAACAGTATGCCGCTGAGAAATACCGCGGCACTGACTGGCGCGCACGTTGTTCGGTATATACGCACGCCAGGCCATTTACTGAGGAGTCGCTCCTTTACCGAGAGATATTTGAAAAATATTACCCCGGAATGTCAGAGATGATATCCGGTTTCTGGATGCCGAACAAGTCCTGGAAGGGCTGTGATGTGGATGATCCTTCTGCACGAGTACTTTCAAACTATGGAGACAGCGGCAAATAATTGTTTGCATTTATGCAAATATTTCATTTTAAAGTTAAATGAGCGGGCGGCATGAGCGGACAGCGCCGATAACGGCAATGTCCGCTCCGGTCGTTTGTTTTAAAATAAATCTAATATTTGCGAGGAAAGTATATGCAGGAAAAAATTCTGGTTCTGGATTTCGGGGGACAATACGATCAACTTATTGCGCGGCGCGTAAGAGAGCAGCATGTATACGCGGAGATACGCGCATATAACAGGATCACTTTGGACGAGATCAAGGAGCTCGGTTACACCGGGATCATATTTACCGGAGGACCGAACAGCGTCTATGACCCTGCATCCCCGCACTTTGACCCACGCATACTTGATATCGGGATACCGATACTGGGGATATGCTACGGAGATCAGCTTATGGCGTATATGGCCGGCGGAGTCGTAGCTCCGGCGGATAACGGGAGCGAGTACGGGAAAACAAAACTTTACGTAAATGACAACGTTCTCTTTGAAAATGTACCTCGGGAGAGCGTCTGCTTTATGAGTCACACCGACTACGTCAAGACTCTTCCAGACGGTTTCACTGTGACGGCATTCACCGACAATTGTCCATGCGCCGCTATGTGCGATACAAAAAGAGGGCTGTACGGAGTTCAGTTCCACCCCGAGGTGGCACATACCGAGTACGGCAAGACAATACTTAAAAATTTCCTTTTCTCTGTGTGCGGTTGCCGCGGTGACTGGAAGATGGATGACTTTATATCCGGCGCCGTCGAAAAGTACCGCCGTGAGCTCGGATCCAAAAAGGTGCTCCTGGCTCTGTCAGGAGGAGTGGATTCCTCTGTGGTGGCGGCGCTTCTGCACAGGGCTATCGGGGACAACCTTATATGCGTTTTCGTCGATCACGGACTGCTCAGAAAGGATGAGGGAGACTTTGTCGAAAACACGTTCCGCGGACTTTTCGGGCTCAATCTCATAAGAGTGAGAGCAGAGGATCGCTTTCTGTCAAAACTCTCCGGAGTAACTGATCCTGAGCGAAAGCGCAAGATCATCGGAGAGGAGTTCATCCGCGTTTTCGAGGATGAGGCAAAGAATTTCGGCGAGGTACAGGTGTTGGCGCAGGGGACCATATATCCCGATGTGGTGGAGAGCGGCAAGGGCGACTCCGCTACGATAAAGAGTCATCACAATGTCGGCGGACTTCCGGATATAATCGCTTTTGAATCGATAGTCGAACCGCTCTCTAACCTGTTCAAGGATGAGGTAAGAGAAGTGGGAGAAAAGCTCGGGCTACCCAAGGAGCTGGTGTACAGACAGCCGTTCCCGGGACCGGGGCTTGCTGTCCGCGTCATAGGCGAGATAACAAAGGAAAAGCTGGAGCTGCTCCGCGAGGCGGACGCAATATTCCGTGAAGAGATAGACAAAAGCGCTCCGTCGGAAAGACCAAATCAGTATTTCGCCGTCATGACGGATCTGCGCAGCGTCGGAGTCAAGGGAGACGCGAGGACATACGGTTACACCGTCGCGCTCAGGGCCGTCAGTACGGACGATTTCATGACGGCGGAGTGGACAAGGCTTCCGTATACAGCGCTCGAGAGGGCAAGCTCAAGAATAACAAATGAAATAGGACAGATAACAAGGGTGGTTTACGATATTACATCCAAGCCTCCGGCAACTGTGGAATGGGAATGAGGCAACAGAATGACAAAATACATATTTGTGACCGGAGGAGTTGTTTCCGGTCTCGGAAAGGGGATAACCGCCGCCTCTCTTGGACGGCTGCTGAAATCTCGGGGACTTAAGGTCGCGGCACAGAAGCTGGACCCGTATATAAACGTGGATCCAGGTACAATGAGTCCGTATCAGCACGGAGAGGTATACGTGACCGAAGACGGAGCTGAAACCGATCTTGATCTCGGGCATTATGAAAGATTCATAGACGAGGATCTCAATAAATATTCAAATCTTACTACGGGAAAGGTTTACTGGAACGTTCTCAATAAGGAGAGACGCGGTGAGTATCTGGGATCCACCGTTCAGGTTATACCACACATAACCAACGAGATCAAGGAGTTCGTATACCGCGTCGGACGGCAGAGCGATGCGGACGTTGTCATTACAGAGATAGGCGGGACGATAGGTGACATAGAGTCTCAGCCGTTTATAGAGGCGGTCAGACAGATCTCGCTTGAGGTCGGACGGGAAAACAGTCTTTTTATACATGTAACTCTCGTTCCGTTTCTCAGGGGCTCAGATGAGCATAAATCCAAGCCGACACAGCACTCAGTCAAGGAACTTCTGGGGATGGGGATAAACCCGAACATAATCGTTCTCCGCTGTGATGAGCCGCTCGAGGAATCTATCTTTCAGAAGATATCGCTGTTCTGTAACGTCAAGCCGGACTGCGTCATAGAAAATCTTACGTTACCTAACCTGTATGAGGCGCCGCTTATGTTGGAAAAGTCTCATTTTTCCGAGGTAGTCTGCCGTGAACTGGGGCTCCAGGTCCCGGACGCCGATCTTTCAGAATGGGAAGGGCTGGTCGCCAGGATAAAGAACAGACCGAAAGAGGTGTGCATAGGGCTGGTCGGAAAGTACGTAAAGCTCCATGACGCTTATCTATCGGTGGCAGAGGCGATGCGCCACGCCGGTTATGCTCTTAATACGCGTGTCAGGATACAATGGATAGATTCCGAGAACATAAACATGGATAATGTTAGCGAGACACTCAGCGAGCTTGACGGGATAATCGTTCCGGGCGGTTTTGGAAGCCGCGGTATTGAGGGCATGATAGTTGCCGCTGCATAT
>CALWTR010000025.1 GCA_944384525.1 uncultured Clostridia bacterium | reverse complement strand
TTCTTGATTTTCTTGAAGTATATATTTTCCACGGCAGGATCCTGAGGAGCGCGAGACGATACTTCAAAAGACATGCCAAAGAGAGGGTAATGATAGTCGGAGCCGGCATCGCCGGGGCAAGTCTGATCCGCGAGATGAGGACAAGCGACAAGATAAATATGACGCCGGTCTGCATAATCGATGATTCGCCGGAAAAGCAGAAGATGCTGATAGACGGGGTAGAGGTCGTCGGCACCCGTGAGGATATACCCGCAATGGCGGATAAGTACAAGGTCGATATAATAGCGATAGCGATACCCTCAGCCGGCAGAAAAGATATAATGAGTATTAACTCAATCTGTGTTTCTACTAAGCGGAAAGTATTGATACTGCCCGGGATGTATCAGTTCATGAACGGCTCCGTCAGCGTTTCCAACCTTAAAAAGGTAAGTATACAGGATCTGCTCGGGAGGGAGCAGATCACGGTCAATCTTGATGAGATCATGGGATATATCGACGGACACGTCATCCTTGTTACGGGCGGCGGAGGATCTATAGGCAGCGAGCTCTGCCGGCAGATCGTAACGCACAATCCGGCACAGCTAATAATACTTGATATATATGAAAACAATGCGTACGATATAGAGCAGGAGCTGAGAGCGCATTATCCCAATGCTAAAATAAAGGTGCTGATAGCCTCGGTCAGAGATGCGGACAGGATAAATCAGATATTTGAGGAATACCGTCCGGACGTTGTGTTCAACGCGGCGGCGCACAAGCATGTCCCGCTTATGGAGAACAGTCCGTGCGAGGCGGTCAAGAACAATGTTTTCGGCACGCTCAATACTGCGAGAGCGGCGGACAGATACGGAACAAAAAAATTCATACAGATATCTACCGATAAGGCGGTCAACCCGACGAATATAATGGGTGCCACTAAGCGGATCTGCGAAATGATAGTGCAGACTCTCGGACGCAGATCTAAGACCGAGTTCGTAGCGGTCCGTTTCGGCAATGTGCTGGGATCGAACGGTTCTGTCATCCCGCTGTTTAAAAGACAGATATCCGAGGGAGGGCCGGTAACGGTCACACACCCGGATATAATAAGGTATTTTATGACTATACCGGAGGCAGTGCTCCTTGTGCTTCAGGCGGGCGCCTATGCGGGGAGCGGCGAGATATATGTCCTTGATATGGGAGAGCCGATGAAGATATACGATCTCGCTCTCAATATGATACGCCTGTCCGGACTTGAACCGGATAAGGATATAAAAATAGTTTTTACCGGTCTGAGACCGGGAGAAAAGCTGTATGAAGAAAGGCTCATGTCCGAGGAGGGGCTCAAGACCACGGCGAACGGCAAGATATCCGTCGCTATGCCGATCGAGCTCGATGAGGATGTGTTCTGGGAGAGTCTTGAGAATCTCCGCACGGTCGCCGAGAGCAACAGTCCGGAGATAAAGCATGCGGTCGCCGGAATTGTAAAAACGTATAAGCCCAAGGGCGAGGGAGAGACGTACTGATGCCTTCATTCGCCGGCGAAGAACGGGGGGACGATGTTTAACCGGGAATTTCAATATCTCAAGGACTGCGTCGGAGTTGCGGTATTCGCAAATGATGCGGATGTCCCTAAGACTGAGATCGGCGGTATATACCTTCCTGCCGTCAGGCAGAATCAGATACCGGCAGTATCGGATTGCTTTTCGTCGTTTGGCGTAGAGTTGCCGAAAAATATAAACAGTTTCTTTTCCAGAGAATATTCCGCAGCCGTCTCTCACGATATCAAAGTGGGCAGGGCGGCGCTCAGAATATGCAGCGCATTTGAATCCGCGGGAGTCAAGCTGGTTTTGATGTCCGGCTTCATGATGAGGAGATATTATCCTAAGCCGGTTTACAGATACACGGATCGGCTTGACGCCGTCATCGATGAGGCGGACGCAACCGCCGCCGCGGATATAATGCAAAAAATCGGCTTTTCGCTCCGAAATGATGACGGCGGCGTCATGGTGTTTACGGAGGATACCGGAAAGATGACGGCGGCGCTTTTGAAGGCGGGAAACATCGGGGAAAAAGTCGGAGTCACCGCTCGGTTTTTACGCCGTGCTTATGATGAGGCTGTTCCGGTAAAATCAAGGAGATCGGTGTTCCGAATGACAAACGAGCATTTTTATACTGAGCTCGTGCTCTCATCCGCCTACCGGTTCGCAGAAGGGCGTTTCGGAGTCAGAGAGGTGACGGACATCGGAGTTTTCCTGCGCCGTTTCGGAGATTCTCTGGACAGGGAAAAGACCGCTGAGCTCCTTGGTGATATCGGGCTGACGGTATTTGAGGAGCAACTTTCCGCACTCGCGTCATGCTGGTTTTTCGGCGGTGCTAGAGACGAGTTCACCGATATAATGGAACGCGCCGCATTTTGCTGTCAGCAGCCAGAAAATCCTACCGAGGAGAGCGAGCATGTAAAGAACAAGCGATCTCGTTTTGCTCTGCTTTTTATTTTTCCGTCATTCAAAACAATGAAGGAGCAGTATCCGTTCCTCGGTCCTTTGCCGATACTTCTCCCGTTTATGTATATAGTCAGGATATTTTCTCTTGTTATTTTCAGAAAAAAATATGTCGATAAAAGGATAAAAGGCGCACACAGCCTTCTCTCTGACGAGGTGACTCGGGAGGAGCTGAATGCCGCATTAAACGGGATGGGAGTAGAGCTCAGCTGAAACGCCGGTTTTCTGGCGTTTGCTTTTTCGTAATACTTGAGGTGAGGTTTTTATTATGGTAGAACTTTATGAAACTTTAAAGTATCATGCGGAAAAATACCGCGAAATGATGCCGGTCGATGTCGTCAAGCTGCTGTACCTGGGAGAGTTCGGATCGGAATACATAATAAAGAGTCCGGAGAAAGCGCTCGAGGATCTGAAACATGAGTACGCGTCTGTCGTACATGACCCGGACGGAGAGGTATCTGAGGATATAGGAGAGGGGCTTTGCCGTATCAATCTTGCGCCCCTCGATACATCTGAACTTTCGCTCGAGGAGCTGAACGATATATTTGTAAAAAGCTCACGCGAGATAAAGGGCGATCGGGAGAATTTCATAAAGAAGCTCAAAATATTCGTGATGCTTACCAAGCTGGATCTGTTCTCCTTTGATTACGATGAGGCGAAGGCGTTTGTAAAGGCGTATATTGACGAGGGGATGCCGCCGGTGAGACACTCGGATAGATACCGGGCGGCATATCACCCCGCCTACCGAGTCATAAAGGCAGAATATGTATCTGATTTCATAGAGAAGCACAGAAAGGTCATAGATATATTCTCAGATGACTGATACAGTTTCTTTTTTTCGTATCAGACATACAGGTTTTAATTCAATATATTTTTGATAATCGACAGCAAAAAAGACGGCAGGTCATTACCTGCCGTCTTTTATTTTATTGCCTCATTCAAAGTATGCCCGCTTTATCTTGACCGGTATCCTGGGTCTGTCAGAGTAGTCGGTAGGTACAGAGGCGATCTCGTCAACGGTATCCATACCGTCGACTACTTTTCCGAATGCGGCGTACTGCCCGTCGAGATACGGAGCGTCCATATGCATTATAAAGAACTGGGAGGATGCGGAGTTCGGATCCTGAGCGCGCGCCATGGAGATCACGCCGCGTGTATGCTTGAGCGGATTGCTGACGCCGTTTGCGGCAAACTCGCCTTTTATCCTTGTATCCGATCCGCCCATTCCGTTGCCGAGCGGGTCGCCGCCCTGGATCATGAAGCCGGGGATGATCCTGTGGAATGTGAGCCCGTCATAGAAGCCTTCTTTGACCAGCCTCTCAAAATTTGCAACGGTTATCGGCGCGGCGTCCGGATACAATTCTAGTTTTATTTTTTTCCCGTTTTCCATTTCGATAACGATCATTTGTCTTATCTCCTTAATAAATATTTGCTTTTTGAAATATACTTAATATATTGATGCGCTGTGCGTCAGAGCGGTGACGTTCCCGCGCGGCAAATGGGGGACGGATGATGAAGATAGGAAAATACAGGGTGACTGAGCTTGCCTCGATAATGTTTCTTGCATTTGGCGCTTTTGCCGTCGTATATCTGTTTTTCAAGTATATCGCGCTCACCGTTCTTCCGTTTTTGATCGGGTGGGCTTTCGCGTTCAGCGTTCGGCCTATTGCGTGCGCCGTCAGTAAAAGGACTCATATACCCGTAAAAGTTCTGAGGCTGTTTATGACACTGAGCTGTCTTGCGGTCAGCGGCGTTCTGCTTTGGCTGGGTATAGGTGCACTGTGGAAAGAGGGGGTAAGGCTGATCTCTTACCTGGAGGAGAACCCTCACATTTTCGACAGCATGTTCGAGGCGGTCAGCCGACCGTCTTTCGGAGGCCGGCTTGAAAAATATATAGCGGACATTTTTTCCGGAGCGGTCAATTCGATAACCGAATATATCGCGCGGGTCGCAGGAAAGATCCTGACATCGTTGCCCGGGATATTTTTCTTTGTCATAGTAAGTATCATATCTGCGGTTTACTTTTCGCTCGACCTTGACAATATAAATCGTTCGGTACTGTCGATAGTTCCGGAACGGGTAGGGGATCAGCTCAAAAAAATAAGGTGCGGTATCTTTAAAAATTTCTTTTTGTATATAAGATCGTACGCTCTCCTTATGATAATAACCTTTATAATACTTTCATTCGGGCTTGTTATACTCGGGGTGGACTATGCGTTGCTGCTCGCGGTCATATTCTCATTCGTAGACGCACTTCCTGTGCTCGGTATAGGTACTGTGCTCGTGCCGTGGGCGATATATGAGATAGCGGCGGGGAACAGCAGTCTCGGCTTCGGGCTCCTTATACTTTTTGCGGTCGCAGTCGTCATACGGGAGGCGCTTGAGCCTAAGATACTGGGAACTCATCTCGGGGTACATCCGGTCATAACTCTAGTATTTCTGTACGGAGGATACAGGCTTTGCGGGATAACGGGCATGATACTGTCTCCGTTTGCCGCGCTTCTGTTCCGGATCCTTATGGATCGGCTGTCAGAGTATTTGTCTGCCCGGCGAGACGTGGATAAAGATATCAAAGAAAGATGAGCCTACCTCCGTCAAAGAGCCCCCCATCCGAAAGAGAGATGCATTCTGCTCCCGCTTCCGATATAAAGCTTTTTATGGCGGCGCAGTCGGGATGAGTATCTATATCACCTATAAAATATAACTTGTTTTCGAGAAAACCTGAGGCTCCGCCGATGAAACCGTATTCGTACGGCGACAGGCTGACGCCTCCGTTGTGTATGAGAAGGACCTCGAATCCCTCACGCCTGAGGATGCGGCACATCCCCCCGTTTTACGA
>CALWTR010000024.1 GCA_944384525.1 uncultured Clostridia bacterium | reverse complement strand
ACAGCTCTGTGTAGTCCAAACTCTCACAAATTTCCGCTACCTTGAATACATAATCTCCTTCGGGAATACAAATTTCTAAATTTATTGGCAAAACTACTTGATTTCTGTCTCTCATTGTTGTATAATTCTCTCGCTTTCTTGTAGGTTTTTTGTAGCAATTAAATTATACAACAAAGCAAGCGGATACTCAATACCTTTCGGTAAAAAGCATCCGCTTTTTTTCTTTTTTCAGCTAAGTTAATGACTCAGCCCTTTTTCATTTCAGACATGCATTACAATATTTACAGCCGCGGTTGACACGGCTGTTTTTTTATGATATAATTGTTAAAATAGTATTAAGATGTAAAATTATATTAACACTCTTCCCCGCCGGAGCAAATATCTAAATATAAAAAGCGTAATGCGCCTTGTGACTTTTTCCGTCTGTATCGAAGATCGGCGCGTCCCGCCTTGGAGATTGCTATGAACAAAAACAGTGCCGTATATATAAGAACCATAAGATTCCTGAGGGACTATTATTTTCAGCTATCGGTAACGGCGGCGGCGCTCCTCAATTTTATATTCATGGTCTCCTTTTCTCCGGTGCGTTCGTTATGGTACGACGACATATATCAGATATTTTTCATATATGACCGCAGTTTCGGTGAAATGCTCGACGTCGTACTCAAAATAGATATGAATCCCCCTCTCTTCCATATCCTCTCTTACATATGGATAAGGATAGTCCCGTACGGTACCGCCTGGCTCAAGTTATTGTCCGAGATAGCTGTGTTCTTCTCGATAATCGTGATAGGCTATGCCGGAAAAGAGGCATATGGCGCTAAAGAAGGCATAGTTGCCTCAGTGATAATGTCGACATCAACAACAGTCATACTGTTCTGCGGATATTCCTTCCGCGCATACGGATATGTCCTGCTGTTCTCTTCCCTCTTGCTTTTGACCTATATACGCTGCCGCAAAAACCCGTCGTTCAAGACAAGAACACTGTTTTTTATCTCTGTGTTCCTCCTTGCGGCTACGCATTATTTCGGTATGTTCACCTGCCTGCTCCTCGGCTGCTTCGATCTTATCAGAGTCATAATGAAAAAGGAATCGCCAAAGGTGTTCCTTCCCTATATCGCGGCGGCACTGCTCGTGCTCCCATGGTATTTCATGCACGTGACCACCCTGTCGCAACTAGCTCACTCATTCTGGCCTGATGCTCCCGGTTTCGTATCATTCGCAATTACTGTATTTTATATGTGCGGGCAGTCGGTGGTATGCTCCATCGCGTTTCCTCTGGGAATAGTGGGTGTAATAATACTTATATGTACAAAGCGCGCCGACATTTCAAACATTCAGACGCTCACGTCCGTGATATGCGCTTTCCTGCCTACCGTGATGCTGATACTGATATTCATATATTCGGCATTCATAAATCCGGACGGCTCCGTATGGGTAGACAGATATTTTATAACTCTGATCCCGTTCGTGATGCTTCTTTCTGCAAAGACCTCATATAATATCCTGTTGTTCCTGCCATATATTTTCAAAAACCGCGAAAGGATAGCGTCGGTCGTTATGACCACGGTCATCGTTTTTCTGATGAGCGCTACATGCATAACGGTCACGATCATATACATATACGGAGATACTGAGGAATTTGAGGATACCGCAGACGAGATAATGTCCCAGGAGGATATATATGACTCCGGTAACGTCCTTGTCTTCAGCACTACTCAATGCGGGCGAGGCTGGGTATATTATATATCCCGCGGCGGAGAGAGGGATATGACCAATATAACGGTCGCCGGACAAAACGACCGGATAGATTTCAGCAAATACGATACGATATATGTATACAGTGTTCACCCACAGAATTATTTTGACCTGAACGGTTTTTTGAACGAGCTGTCGGCATATTTCTCCTGCGAGTCGGTCGGAGGCAGAGACGATCTTTTCCGCCTCGACAAGAAGTGAGCCGGAATGCAAAAAAAAAGGCGCAGCCTCAAATGAGGCTGCGCCTTTTTATCTATCTGCCTGCATTATGCGGACAGCTCGGAGATTTCATCCTGACCCGCAGCTTTTCTGGTCTTGAAAAAGCTCACGGCGGACCGTGCCCCGTCATATATGACGAGCAGAGACAAAAGCAGCAGTGCTACTCCGTTTATAAAGCAATACAACACTATCGGCCGCATATCCGCTCCGTTTATCCAGTACAATGCATCTACGAGATAATACGGGATGTAGACCGTGCACATGACCATCAGGATCGTGTACAGTATATTCTTGGGATTGCGCTCCAGGTCTTCGTTTAAGAATAAAAGAATGGGGAGAAACATGAATATGAGCGCATATTCGTAGCTGAAATCCGGGAAACCGCATACAACGACGGTCAAAGCGAGAACCTTTTTCCATCTGTCACGTATGAAAAATGCGGAGGCTATGCAGAGCGCGCTTATCAAATACGTCGCAATGACGGAGAACGCGGTCACTCTTACAGTCATATTGAGAAGAAGAGAGACCATTATGACAGTTATAGCCTTGTAGCCTACAAGGTAGCCGTAACCGAAGCTGTTGAAAACCAGACTTGATTCGTCAAACACATTGTTGACCATCTGTATGATAGAGGAGAATCCGCCGTAAAAAGCGAACGGTATAACGAACATGATAATACCGTAAATTATACAGCGCACCGCATCCCTGTAACGCTTGTCGAACAATATGATCAGACCGAAGATGACCGGATATATCTTTATGCAAACCGACGCGGCAAGGCACAGATATGATATCTCTCTCAGCTTTGCGCTGTCAGATCCGTAAAGCGCAAAAAACAGCAATATAAAGATAAAAGAAACTACGATTATATTCCCGCGCTCAAGCAGATACAGAAACGGAGCGCTGAAAAACACGAAAAAGAGAAAGATCAGTTTTTCCGCCTTGGATCCGGACTTCATTGAGAAAAGGAGCATGAAAAGCGCCGTACAGGTTATCGCCGTGTATACCGCGAATATCATCATCCCTTCCTGGGATATCCTTATGGAAAATCCTCCATAAGAAAGCTCGGACGGAGATACGAACGACGCCATCAACTCATAGATGAGATAACAGAACGCAGGGTATATCGTGCCTTTGTCATACGGGCGCGGCTGTGTTGAATCGAACAGCGTGTTGAAAAAATCCATAAAGGTGTCCGAGCGGTCAAAAAACAGCAGGGAATTTGAAAATGTAGGATGATCGAATATGTTAGTAAGTAGCGCGATAATGCAAAATAAAGCCGCGATCCCTGTAAACAACAGAAACTGCCACTTAAATTTCAGTTTTTTAAACATATGGCCTCCGTATCACTTTGATATGCAACCGCAGCTGTCCACGCATTATCTGCTGTTGTCTATATACAACTCGACCGAATATCCGACAGATATATTGCCTGACAAAAACAGCTTATATCCGGAATCGGACACATAGTCCTCTATCTTTTCCTGGAGGAGCCGGAATGAGCTCTCTTCCCCGCCGCAGTATTTGTTTTCAAACATGGACAAGACCTCATTGCTCATCCTGCAGAATATTATGACCTTCGGCGCCTTTTCTTCCAAAAGTCCTATGTCCGATTCAACAGATGCATCCGTACATTCCCCGAACCAGTAAACGGGGAGATCGGTCGCAGCATCTCTCGAAAGCATAAGATACAGCATCGGCATATAAGGAGCTACGAATATCTCGTCACCCTCCTGGGTATACTGCATCACCGTTGAATACATGACGTTGTAGACCTCCGCCGACGCATCGTCCATCTTTATGCCGTAGAATATATCCGCGTCAGCGTATACGCCCTGCTGCCTGTATGAGCCGGATGAAATTCCGTTAAAATCATAAAGGTTTTCCAGCTTTGCGGAAAAAGCAGAAAAAGAAAGCAGGAAGAAAGCCGCAGACAGCAGGATACCGTAAGCGCGCAGAGAATATTTCTTTATGTTTATACGCTGAAGCAATGCCGCTGTAAGCGCTCCCGATACCGTAAACGCCAACGCAAAGCGCGCTGGGACCTCCGAACCGCCGACAAGCGCCGAATACGCAAGCGCAAGCGCCGCGCCGGACAGGAACAAAAATTCAGCTGCGTCCGCCGTACCTGAGAGCGGCCATACGAACTTTTTGCGGAGCAAAAGGAAGACTGCTGCGGATACAAAAATGAAAAGTGATATCCAGAAAAACGTATATATCCAGTCTGAGGCTACACCTCCGGCAAGGAATCCGCTTACATCCGGAGACAAGAATATAAGAAGGAGCGCGACGACGGAAAATACCGCGATCAAAGAAAGCATGAGCACCGCCCTTTCCTTGGGCTTTTTCCCTTCCGTTGTCTTGATGCGGAAGAAGACCGCAGCAAAAATAACGGCGATGAGAAGAAGTGCAAAAGGCAGTGTGCCTAGCAGTTTGGAGGAAAGACGGATGAACTGCCCGAACAATATGTTCGCTATCCCGCCTCCCGCATCAGCAGCGGATTCAAAAGTATATTTGAAATACGGTATCAGCAGTCCTTTCACTGCCAGGAGCAGATACAGCGCTCCGTACATAACGACGCATGTCCCTAGATAAGATAAAAAATGTACTGTGCGCTGCTTTACGGAGTTGTGCGAAAAAAGCGACACTGCAAGATAGATTACACAGAATAAAAGATAGATGACTCCGCTGTTCCTGTAAGTCATGGCGGAGAGCACGGCAAAGACCGCGGAGACGAGAAGCCCGGCATCGAATCTGCGCAAATCTCTGTTCCGAGACCTCATTATATAACCTAAAAACGCAAACGCCGATATGAAAATGAACATATCCGCGAGCCTTATATTATCGTAGAAAAAGCGGGCCGGCGCGCTCTGGAGTATCGCGGCGGTCGCAGTACCGAACACTGCGGCAAGAGCCTCGCGCCTGAACACCCTGTAAAAAACAAGAGTCACAAATAATGCGGTCAGTGAAAAGATAAAAACGCCCAGGATCCTGAACGCAACAAAACCGTATCCGAACACCTTTGTAAACAGCGCCGCAAAATAAATGTAAAATGGCGGATGCAGATATTCAAAGTCCAAATACGGGAGCTCTCCCCGGTTTATAAGATAGGCATAATAGGTATCCCAGCCCTCAGTCACCGGCGCAGACCTGAAAGATATCAGCGCGCAGTATATACCGCAGACTAACATTGATATAACTGCCGCCGTTATGATCTTAGCATTATTTTTGCAAAAAATGCAAATATTTGTTTTCAAATTCTGCCGATAATGTCTTGCCGAAGCGTCCGAAGCAGTACCAGAATTTTTTGCCGCTTCCTCCGCCGAAACCACGGAGTCCGGTTTCCCCTTGAACATACGCCTCTCCTTTTAGTTGAAATTTAGCCGCTCTTCCTCAATAACGAGCGGCCGCTTTTTCATCCTCTCGTTTATACTGAGTATATACTCTCCGGCCACCCCGGTAAAGAATATCTGCACGGAGATGAGGAAGCATATACCGATCGACAGAGCGATCCCTGCGCTGCAACTTTCGTTTATAAGCGAAAGTATAAGATAAATGACCTCGGCAAGGAAACTGAGTGAGGCGGCGATAGCTCCGAATATGACCGGGAGCCTCAGACCTATCTTTGTATATCCGGTAAAGCTTAGCCATGCAGCGTCATAGAGCGACTTCCAGTTGTTGCTGGTCTTCCCCGCTCTTCTCTTGGCCTGAGTGTACTCTATCTCTGTCCTTGAGAACCCGAGCTCAGCCACTATCCCGCGGTAAAAAGGAGTGCTGTCGTCCAGATTTCTCAGCACCTCGATAAAACTCTTGTCATACAGACCAAAGCCGGTGAAATGCTCTATCATCTTGACGCTGCTCACCTTGTGTATGAATTTATAGTAGCAGGAGCGCAGAAAATACATGAGCTTGTTTTCTTTGCTGTGCGTTTTTATACCGCAGACTATTTTATAGCCCTTCTCCCATTCCGCAACGAACTTAGGTATCATCTCGACCGGGTCCTGAAAGTCGGCGCACAGCGATATCGTGCAGTCGCCCGATGTATGGATAAGCCCGTAGTAAGGGCTGTTGAACTGTCCGAAGTTCTTTGCGTTGAATATCGCTTTAACGTGTTTGTCCTGCTCACATATCGATCTTATGAGAGCGCGGGTGTTGTCAGTCGATTTATTGTCGATAAAAAGTATCTCATAATCGTACGACGGCAGTTCCCTCTCAAAAATATCCTTGACTGCCTCGTATATCGGAACGGCATTCTCCTCCTCGTTATAGGTCGGGATCATTACCGACACTGTCTTTCTGACCGTGCTATCGTCCATAAAAAACTCCTTTTCCGGATCTGAAATCTGAAGATAAAAACAGCCTATTTTTTTATTATCCCCATCTTTTCTCTCATCCAATCTACAGTCTCCCTGATGCCCTGCTCAAAAGTATATGCCGGCACAAAGCCGGTATCTGCAGTGAGATTGGATATGTCTGCCTCGAGATGCATCACCTGATTCGGATAATAATCTCTCTCGCCTATCCCGACCTCGAGCGCCGGATCCACCGCATCGCGTATAGCGAATATAAAGTCGCGTAGCAGACGGGTCTTTCCTGTGCCGAAGCAATATATCGAACCGTGAGGGCTCCTCTCCGCAACGAGCCGAAAAGCACGCGCGGCATCCTTGCTGTAAATATAATCCCACACCTGTTCGCCCTTTGTATACGAGGGTCTCTCTCCGCGCAGGAGCGCGGCGATGCCGCTCATCACCATAGTCTGCTCTCCGTCGAAAGGGCCGTAAAGACTGACGATACGGCACCATATATGCCTAATACCGAGACTGCCGCACATAACGCGGCTGAGCATCCCGGCAGAGAGCTTGCATATACCGTAACCGTTATCCGGATTACACGGAGTATCGGGATGAAGCACTCCGTCTATATGGCCGAACTCGCTTTGGCTCCCTGCGCCTATAAAAACGCGGCAACCAAGTGCGGATGCAAGCCGCACCGCGTCAAGAGTGTATGTCACATTCCTGTTCTGAAGATACAGATCCTGCCTTGATTCTCCATAGGTCCCGTCCCAGCCGAAATGATAAAATGCATCATACCTGCCGCTGAGCTTGCCTGAGAGAGACATCAGATCATCAAGAGAGCATTCCACCACATCGACAAGCTCGCTTTTCGGTACAGAGCCGATCCGCTTTGACGCCGGACGGCATACCGCAGTCACATATATCCCGTGCGCGATCAATTCATTTATCAGCGATATGCCTACCGCTCCGGTAGGTCCGGTAATGATCGCACGATGTATCGTATCCATCAGTCATACCTCATCTATCATGGGGATGATCATGATCCGCTCCAGCTCCTCTCTGGGAAGGAACGGCGCGAGATCCTCGAGCGGAGGAGATACGAGCGTTCCGTCCGGGAGGCGCTTTGTCGCGCTCTTCGGCTCAAATTTCTGCTCCTTATCTACAAATATCTCGCACATAGCATATCCGTCTGTTTTTAAGATCTTGTCCATAGCCGCTCCCATCTCGCTGTTGTGAGATACGCTCATATAAGGTATCCCGTAGGCGTTAGCTATCTTTTCCATTGAGGGGAAACTGAGGTCATGGCTCTCGGGGCCGACTCCCACCTTTGTATACTCCGGGAATATATTCCCCTGTGTTTGTCTCATCGAATGATATCCCTCGTTATTGATAACGAATATCTTTATGGGAAGCTTATGGAATACTATCGTCTGAAGCTCCTGGAGATTCATCTGTATGCTCCCGTCGCCCGAAAGACATATTATCTCTTTTCCACCGCTTGCAAAGCAGGCTCCTATCGATGCCGGAAGATCGTATCCCATCGACGCGGCGCCGCTGTTGATTATAAATCTCTGTCCCTTCTTTATTTCATATGCATGACTGCCGACAACGCAGGCGCTGCCGTTGCCTGTCACCGTTATCTGATTTTCCGGGAGGCGGCGGCTGAGCTCCTTGATGAAGCAGTATACGTTTGCGCGGTCGTACTCGCGGTAATGCTTAGGCTGAACTACGGGATAATTCTTTTTCCATTCCTGAGTCTTTGCGACCCACTCGGTTTTTTTCGGAATGCTCCTGGAGGAGAGCTCCTCAAGAAGTACCTTGAGAAAATCCTTTGCGTCAGCGTGTACCGGCAATTCTACGTGTATAGTCGGCTTTTTGAGCTCTGCCTCGTCCGCATCTACCATGATAACGAAGGATTCTCTCGCCCAGTTTGCCTTGCTGTATCCGACCTGCCGAATACCGAGTCGGCTCCCGACCGACAGCAGAAGATCGCTGTTCTGCACTGCCCAGTTTCCGGGGCGGTCGCCCATTATCCCCGCGCGTCCTACGTAAAGCGGATTTTCGTCCTCTATAAGGTCTATACTGTCCCAACCGGTGACGACCGGGATCCCGAGGCGCTCTACCGCCTCCTTGAACTCATTGTAAGCGCCGGCTATCCTGATGCCGTTCCCGGCGTTGAACACCGGTCTCTCCGCACGGCAGATCATATCAACTATCCGCTTGACTAACGCTCTGTCCACGCGCGGAGGAAGCGTCTGCTCCATCTCGGCGGGATCGAAATCATAGAACTCCTCCGGGTCTATGTAAGCCCCCTGTATATTCAAAGGAATATCCAGCCAAACGGGTCCCGGGCGGCCGGTGCGTGCGATATACATCGCCTTCATAAGATGATATTTAACGCTTTTTGCGTCTGTGATCATCTCCGCATATTTAGTCATGGGTGCTACTACTTTAACTATATCGAACTCCTGATCCCCCATTGCACGGAGCGGCAGTCCGGTGGAACGGGCCGTTGTGTCATATCTGACCTGTCCGCTTATTATCATCATAGGTATGCTGTCCAGCCATGCTCCCAGTACTCCCGTAAGAGTGTTGGTACCGCCGGGGCCGGTCGTGCAGCACACTATGGGCAATTCGTTATTTATCCTCTGGTACGCCTCTGCGGCTATCGCGGCGGACTGCTCGTGCTGAACGAAAATATTTTTCAGCCCGTCCTTGTGTCCGAATGCAACGTTGAGATGCATAGCTCCTCCGCCGGGAACGGTGAAATTGTATTTTACTCCGTTATCTACCAGAAAATCCGCTATGAAATCGGCAATTTTGACCTTCATAAATCTTCTCCGTTTATCCGTTTAAATGTGCTCGGGCGACCTTTTATTCCCCGTTTTCTGTATCCCGAGGCTTGTCCTCCGGGGTGGCGTCGGGATCCTGCACACCGCTTTCCGCATTCTCTCCGCAAGGTACGTCGGCGGATTGCTCAGGGGTCTTGACCTTATTATTCGCAAATGCCCAGAATTTATTAAGTATAAAATTGAGAGGTATGGTTATAAGCAAATTGATGACCGGAGCAACCCCGGAATTCACGCCGCATACGTCCGTCCACAGCCACAGAAGTGCGGCGCTCAGGAACAGTCCGGTCAGCGAATAGGAAAAAAACGCCTTTAAATAAGCGCACACATGCATTTTAAACGTACGCCTGATCCCACATGAGAAAACATACTTGCTGTTCCAGTAATAAGCGTTGGTGACGCTTATTACAAACGCTATGATATTTGACAGCTGGACCTTGATCTGATCATGCCAGCTGAGACCGCCGAAAATTAGATAGTAGCAGATCCAATATACGCCGAGAGAGATGAGCGTATTGCTCACCCCCACTATGCAGAATTTAACGAACTGCATGAATGCCGCCCACTTTTCCTCGGACAGCTTTATTTTAAAAAATCCGAGGATTGAGAAAATGACAATTTTCGCAATCCTCTCAAAAAAATTCCACACGGAAGAAAACAGCTTGCTCATATCGCTCCCATGCCGGCTTTTTTTCCGGCCGCAATAAAATCATCTATTTGTCTGTCCATGCAGGCGATGACGTCGCCGCCGTTCATATAGCATTTGGACCATTCTATAACTCTGCGGACCGCCTCTCTGAGATTCCAGTGCGGCGCCCATCCGAAAACGTGCTTCAGCTTCGAGCAATCGAGCTTGAGGAATCCCGCCTCGTGCGGACCTCCGTCGTGCTTATTTATCCACTTGAGACCGTTGCCCCACTCCGCTGTAAAAACGTCTGCGAGATTCCCGGTCGTGAAGCAGTCGGAATCGTCGGGTCCTACATTATAACAGCCGGCATACGAGCCGTCCTCATACTGTTTCTGCGCTATCATAAGGTAGACGTATATCGGCTCGAGAACGTGCTGATACGGCCGTGTGCAGTACGGATTTCTTACAATGATGTCATTTCCTTCGATAGCGGCACGAACGCAGTCCGGGATTATCCTGTCCGGCGCAAAATCTCCTCCGCCGATCACGTTACCGGCTCGGCCGGTCGACACGGCGACAGACCCATCCGCAAAAAACGAGTTTTTATAGCTGTGTGTCACAAGCTCGGAGCAGGACTTGCTGTTGGAATACGGGTCAAAGCCATCAAGGCGCTCATTCTCGCGATAGCCCCATTCCCACTCCTTGTTCTCATACACCTTATCGGTAGTTACGTTAAAGACTGACCTCACGCACCCAGAGAGCCTGACGCACTCAAGCACGTTGACTGTCCCCATTACGTTGGTCTCGTATGTATAGACCGGGTTTTTATAGCTCTCCCTCACTATCGGCTGAGCTGCCAGATGGAAAACTATCTCGGGGCGCGCCTTGTCGAACGCGGCCTTAAGGGAGTCAAGATCTCTTATATCTCCGATAAAAGAGGTCATCCCTTTTTCTATTTCACATATCTCATAAAGGGAGGGAGAGGTCGGAGGGAGCAGCGCATATCCGTATACGTCCGCCCCTGCCTTTTTGAGCATGGCGCAGAGCCATGAGCCCTTAAAGCCGGTATGCCCGGTCACGAGCACTCTCTTCCCTTTATAGAAGTCAAGATTAAGCATATTTACTCCAGCGTAAAATTATTTTTTATGCGATCTTATATCGTCGAGCGTCATGGAGGCCGTATGGTCTATCTGTTTCCATTCTACCTTCTTGAAAAGCGACGCAACGATTATAGGCATATATGTAAACATGAACAGAGGGAAAGTGAACAGTGAGAATATTTTTCTCACCGGATTGCAGTATATCTTCTTCCATGCCGTCACCATAGTGATGAACCCGAAGACAAAGAAGGACATGTACAGGCCGAATATCATTTTGCCGACGATCCACGCCGCAGGAACAAGGTTCTCCGGCGACATTATGGCTATCAGGATGAGGCCTATTATATTGGTGACTATCGAGGTTATCCCTATTATGCTGAGAGGCATTATGTTCATCGTCATATCGTAGCATGAATAATCGAATTTGACAAAAGTCCCCTTGAGAAGCGCCGCACCGTATTTCAGCGCGACCTGTATGTAGCCTCGGGACCACCTGAGCCTCTGGCTCCAGGACTGCTTGAAAGTCACCGGCTGTTCATCAAAGAGTATCGCATTCTTGCAATAGCCTATTTTTTCGCCGTCGATTATGTTTTTTACCGTGAACTGAATATCCTCGGTGAGCAGGAAGAACTTCCACCCGTCGTACTTCTCTATTATCTCGCGTTTTACGAGAAATCCTGTCCCGGATATCGCGCAAGAGCTGCCGATGAGCATACGCGGATGATTGAGGTACATAGACTCCCTTATGAACCACAGCGCATAGCCGGAGCTTATCCAGTTAGTGCCGTAATTTTTAGAGTTTCTGAAGGATGTGATTATATTGTATCCGTCAGAGAAAGTCTTGTTCATCTCTGAGATAAAATTGACGTCCAGGATATTGTCCGCGTCAAAAACGATGTACGCGTCATACTGGGACGCGTCATGCTCGCTGTTTATTTTAGAAATCAGAAAATCCAGGGCGTACCCCTTTCCCTTCAACTCTGTGTTATGCCGCTCATAGACTATCGCCCCCGCCTTTCTGGCTATCTCGGCGGTGTCGTCCGTACAGTTGTCCGCAACCACAAAAATATCTATGAGATTGCTGTCGTATGTCTGCGCTCTTATACTGTTGATAAGATGTCCTATTACGAACCTCTCGTTTCTGGCCGCGCATAGGACGGCGAACCTGTGAGGCACCTCCTCCTTGTGCGGCTTATCTTTTTTGAACCACGGAATGAATATATATATAATCTGATAGAAATAACATGCCGTGAGGATCGACATCAAAGTAATGTCCAGTATTTGTAAGACTTGCATATCAATCTGCTTGAAAATGAAAATCGGTCGGAAATGACGCGCGCTCTGCGCTGATCAGTCCTTCCAGCATTTCCAATCGGCATGCCCTCCGTTCCACAAATTCTCCAGAGTTGACTTATCCTTGAGAGTGTCCATGCACTGCCAGAATCCGTCGTGCTTAAAGGCCACCAACTGACCGTTTTCCGCGAGCTTCTGAAGGGGCTCGCGCTCAAGTATCGTAGAATCCCCGGTTATATACTTAAATATCTGAGGACTCAGAACCATAAACCCGCCGTTTATCCAGCCGCCGTCCTCTTTCTGCTTTTCGCGGAAGCCGCCGACCGAGTTGTGGTCGCTTATATCAAGCGCGCCGAAACGCCCTCCGGGCTGGACCGCCGTTATAGTGGCGTATCTGCCGTGGGATTTATGAAACTTGACAAGCTCTTTTATATTTACGTTTGCGACTCCGTCGCCGTAGGTCAGCATAAAATCACCGTCACCGATGTAATCCTTGACGCGTTTGAGCCGCCCGCCGGTCATGGTATTGAGCCCGGTATCGACCACGCTTATCCTCCATGGCTCTGTCCTGGTGGAATGAATGGTCATATTGTCGCTGTTTCTGCGGAAATCGAACGTGATGTCGGAATGATGAAGAAAATAGGAATAGAAATAATCCTTGATCGACTCCTGCTTATATCCTGCGCAAACTATGAAATCGTTGAAACCATAGTGCGAGTAGATCTTCATTATGTGCCAAAGGATTGGATTGCCGCCTATCTCAAGCATCGGCTTAGGCTTATACTGCGATTCCTCGCTTATTCTGGTACCGAAGCCGCCTGCCAAAATAACAACTTTCATTTTACGAATAGTCCTTTCGTCTGGTTTTAAGCGTGCGGATACCCTCCTCGCTGTGTTTTACAAAGCGAGGACAGTATATTTTGATATAAAACCGGCCGCATTGCTAAATAAAGTAACCTATAAATTACAAAACCGGGTAAAATAGGCAGAAAAAATAGCGGTATCGTATTTTATTTCAGTATTTTCAATACCAAACCTAATATTGAACCGCTTGAGATCATGGGTATAAAAATGGGTAAATTTAATTGTGTGAGTATATTATAGCATATCTGAAAGAAAAAAGCAAGACGCTTAAACGTCTCAAAAACTGGTGATGCGGTGCCGATATATATTGAAAGGCTGTTTTTCGCAGCTTTTTTCAAGCAAAAAATGTTCAAAAAAATCAAAATCTGATTTTGCGATAAAGATATAAAAAAGTCTATTTTACAAAATTCAAAAATGTTATTTTGTAAAGTATAGTAGTTATTTTTAAGTCTATATTTTTTGTTGAAAGTGTTCGTTCAAATTTCATTTCGGTTTTAAATCAACTTTTCTCCGTCCAAAATTCTATCTGCGACAATTAAATATACTATTTTTTTCTATGGAGTGATAAATTTTCAAACAATTAAAAAAGTCAAAACTATTTTTACAAAATTAAAGTCTATATTACCACATTTTTTCGTTTTTCAAAGTTTTTTCTATACTTGCAGGCAAAATGCGTATATATTTATGCTGAAATCGCTCCCGATTTTCCATTCTAAAGCGTTTTGCGAAGAGTATGATGCCCATCTTTTAGCTAGTTTGAATTTTATCGATTTTTGTAGAATTATATTGATTTTTCGCATTTTTTCGCACATTTGTAAATAACTATTTTCAGATTTTACAACTTAAAAATGTCATAGGAAAACATTTCCATTCATTTAACTTTGTAATGCTATGGTTTTCAAAAATGCTTTCTGGTACTGTTTTCTCGATTTTTGGCAGCTTTTAAAAGAGAGGACTCAATATTATTTTCTCAAATTTTGCATAAAAATACGCGCGGGAGGCACCCTTTTCGAATGGGTGCCTCCCGCGCTAAAGGACATAAAACAGATTTATGCTTTCCAAAGTCCGTGGAGGTTGCAATACGCATAAACCTCCTCGACCTTCTCTCCGTCGGCAACGCAGAACTCTGCGGCAGGAGCCGCATCATGCGCAAGGTATTTTATCTGCACTCCACAGCAGGTCTTGAGGATTATCCAAGCAATATGATGCTCCTCAGTCATAGGGTGATTAACACTGCCCACCTTGACGGAAACGGTATTTCCCTCTCTTGTCCAGACGGGAACATGCTTTTCCGTAGCGGCATCAGTTGTATTTGCATTCAGGACAGTCATTTTCTCTCCGCAGCATACTACCGGCACACCCTTATTTTCTATGTAGGTAACTATATTCCCACAGTGGGAGCATCTGAGTATCTTAAGTTCAGACATATTTTTCTCCTTTTCAAATGTTTTAGTTTTTTCAGTTATTTTCTTTAAATTCTGTCCGCTTTTGCCGGACATCCTCGGCCTGACGGCCTTGTGAGACTGGTTTAAAACTCGGCTTACAACTGTGCGATCAGCATAAAACTTACGCATCGCCCCGGTATTAAGTCTTAGACAGTTCCTTTGCCTCATAGCTTTGTACAAAACCTCTGCAACAAATCTCTGCATTGCTCCGGCATTAAAGTCTTTTGTAAGGTCTCGACATTCAGCCTTATACAGTCCCCTTGCCTCATAGCTTTGTACAAAACCTCAACAACAAATCTCTGCATTGCTCCGGATTTAAAGCCTTTTGTAAGGTCTCGGCATTCAGCCTTATAAGTCCCCTTGCCTCATAGCTTTGTACAAAACCTCAACAACAAATCTCTGCATTGCTCCGGATTTAAAGCCTTTTGTAAGGTCTCG
>CALWTR010000023.1 GCA_944384525.1 uncultured Clostridia bacterium | reverse complement strand
ACTACGACGCAGGTAACTTCATAATCTACCTTGGTGAGGATCAGTTTGTTATAGACCTCGGATCCGATAACTACAACCTCGGCAACTACTACGGAAACGGACGTTATTACAGACTTTCCGTAGAGGGTGCGAACACTATCGCTATAATCGAACCGGATGCAGCCAAGAGCGAGAACTGGTTTGGTCAGGCCACTACCGCTAACGTTCCGATCACATCTTATTACAGCGATGAGCACGGAGCATATGCGATAGCGGATATGTCTAGCGCATACTCAGGATATGTTGATATGGCAGAGAGAGGAATGCTCTATACTAATGACCGCCGCACCGTGGTCATACAGGATGAGATAGTTCTGTCGAAGGCATACACGCTCTACTGGTTCATGCATACCGACAAGGTAGTCGAACTTTCCAGTGACGGCAAGACCGCATATATTTCCGAGACTAAAGATGGCGTAAGAACTACTCTGAGAGCGACTATCGTCTCCAGGATGGACCTCAAGTTCGAGCTTACCGATGCATATGATTTCCTGCTTGAGACCACTTATGACAGAGACGAGGCGAACAGCAACAACAATCTGGGTCAGACTGAGTACTCGAGAGACGGGATCTCCAGGCTGAAGATCAAGGCGGAGAACGTCATCATGTATGAGTGTGCCGTTGTGTTCGATGTTATAGAGAGCAAGGAAGAGGCTGTCGGATACTCCTCAGTTGTATCGATGCACTCCTGGACGACTTCGGACGATGCATGGCTCGATGAGGCGAATGCAAACATAGGAAACGAAGGACCTTCGGTATCCATAACCGATATAAGGAATGCGGATAAGGTGATAGAGTCCTATGGGTCCGACAAGTTCACGACTAAGCTCGAGGATACCTACGCTCTTCTTGTCAAAGCTTATCAGGCAGTTCTCGCGAACGATCCGAGTAAGTATAATGACGACATAAAGGCCTCGTACAACAAGTACCTTGGCTACAAGGGCGAGTATGAGACTTACATCAGTCAGACTAACGACCCGATAAAGGAAGCCGGCAAGATAGCTGCAAATATAATGGGTATCAAATAAGTATTAAACATCCGTCTCCCCGGGGAGCATTCCCCGGGGAGATTTTTTATTTTTCAATGGAGCTTTTGCTGATAAGTGTATAAAATTTTTATGCAAAAAAACGGACGTGACTATGGTTGACTTTGATGTATATATAATATATAATTGAGTTGTGAGTATGATGACGCCGGCGTATTTCGCCCGACATGTTCGACAGGAGTTTTGCTATGCTCAACAAAATTATGAGGTTTCCCGGATTCCGCTCAAAAGCGTTTACGATGAGTTATGACGACGGAGCTGTCTTCGATGAGCGGATGCTGGATGTAATGAATAAGCACGGAATAAAAGGCAGTTTCAATATATGCTCCGGATCTATAAGCGATCCGGAACAAATAGTCAAGAGATATGCCGGTCATGAGGTTGCGGTCCACGGCCGTGAGCATCTCGCGCTTGCAAGGGCGGTCGGAGCAGATGCGGTTGCGGACATTCTTGATGACAGGCGTGCACTTGAGAAAATGTTCGGCAGGGTGATACGCGGTATGGCGTACGCGGACGGATCCTTCAGCGACGATATAGTTGCTCTCTTGAAAATGCTCGGCTTTGCATATGCCAGGACAACGCAGGACACCGGAAGATTCGATATCCCGTCCGACTGGCTGCGGCTGGGGGCTACCTGCCATCACACATCGCCGCGCCTCTTTGAGTATACCGAAAATTTCCTTTCAGCTGATCCTAATGCGGTATATGCGAGATACCCGCTTTTCTTCAATGTTTGGGGGCACTCCTTTGAATTCGACAGAATGGGTAACTGGGAGTTGCTTGACCGTCTGTGCGATGAGATCGGAGGCCGCGAAGACGAGATCTGGTATGCGACCACCATTGAGATATACGACTATACAAAGGCGTATGGATCCCTTATATGGAGCGCCGACAGCTCGATAGTATACAATCCAACGCTTATCGATATTTATATGGAATACAGGAGAAAGAATGTTTTTATACCGTCAGGTAAAATTATAAATATTAGCGAGGTATAAGCCATGGCTGACACGAATGTAAATGCGCAGGACCGATCCTTCCTTGAAAACGCCGTAGTTTACAAGGTCGGAGTAAATCATGCATTGAGAGATCTCGTAAGGGTCCCGATATGCGAGGGTGGGAAATACGGAGCGCCGGTTCGCGAAAACGGCACTGTATATGTTCCGCTTGCTATGACCGCATCCGCTTTCGGCGGCAGTGTATCCGTATCCGGAAATGAAGTCTGCATATCTATGCCCGGCACTGCAGATACGCGCATAGCGCTTGGGACGAAAAACGCTGTTTCCGGAGGTAAAAAGCTTGAGCTCACATTCCCTGTATACGAGCATACATATGAGGAGAACGGAAAAAAACTCGGCGTAGCTGTGCTCATTTCCATATGCGACGTAAATGTTGTTTTCCCGGGACTGTATGTGACGTATGACGATATGGGACTGATAGTTATCTGCGGGAGGCCAAACGTTTATAACCGGAAAGAAAATCTGTACGATATGGTAAAGCTTATGAATAGCTTCATCTTCGATTTTCCATCCGGAGAAAAGGTCGTTTCTGATGTTGAAGATCATATAGGGCTGAATACACATCCTAAACTGATGGTCGATCAGGCGCGTTTCGACGAGCTTCGGGAGCAGTATTCAAAATATCTTTCCCATCTTGCAGATGAAAGCGTAAAGTGCGACGAAACGATAGGAGCGTGGATACACGGCAGTGTTTCCTCCGTGAAGAAATATATAAATGACCGTTTTGAGCAGGATCCCGGCAGCGGGATCTGGAGCTGGAAAAAGAACGAGGACGGGAGCAGCATGGCTGATTCTGTCAGAAATCACAACTATCTCTATGATGAAAACGGGGATCCCATAGTAGGAAAAGAGGGGACCGACAAAAACGGAAAATATGTTTACGGCGACGGCTACGACGTCGGTGGCCGTTCAAATGCATCATCTGTGACCGGTAAGCTCGATCAGATAGGTTTTGCATGGCAGGTGACGACCGATCCCGCGGAAAAAGAGATGTATAAGCAGGCGTTCTATCTTATAACGGTCGAGGCTGGCAAATGGCCTCACTGGGGACCCGGTCACTTCCTGAACTGTGCTGACGCGACCGCTCCGTACGCGCTGGGATTGGACTGGATATACAACGCTTTTGATCCGGTAAAAGAGGCGGACAAGATAGCCGCGATGACGGACGTTTTGTTCCGTAAAGGAGTTTACATGGGATATGTTCAGTTCCATAATGAGCTCCCGGAATTCAAGGAATTTCATTCCGCTCGCCAGGGCGGCGGATTCAACTGGAAGGATAAGACTAATAACTGGGTGACCGTCTGCGCCTCCGGTATCCTTATCGGTGCGCTTGCAATGCTCGAGTACGTCAACGTCAAGAGCGATAAGTACGATTACAGGCAGATATTGACCTCTCTGATAGAGGACACGATCGCGGACCTCCCGGACAGCTTCGGCGTTTATGCCCCTGACGGATGCTACGTAGAGTCTCCCGGATACTGGTCTTACGGCACCAATACTTTCTTCAAAATGAACGAGGTGTTGGCGTCGGCCGCCGGTACTACATATGGTTTTATGAACTGCTACGGCATAGACAAGACCTGTAATTTTGCCACTTATATCGAGTCTTCAGATTATCAGTACTGGAACTATCACGACGCCGGAGCGGGCGGCTCGATCGACTCTTCCTACTTTACCTGGTACGGCCAGTACATGGGGCAGCCGGATATCGCGTCGATAAGATATATGCAGATAAGGAACGGTAAGACGTCTGCAAACCTCCAGGATATACTCTTCTACGATCCGAGCCTTTGCGGCAAGGATATAGCGCTCAGCCTTGATTGCTACTGTGAGGGCATACAGACCTATGTCTGCCGCTCTTCATGGCAGAAAGGCGCTATGTTCGTCGGTATACACGGAGGGAAAAATACCGTTCCGCACGGAAATCTGGATGCGGGCAACTTTATAATTTACCGCGGCAAGGATCAGTTCGCGATCGATCTCGGAGCCGACAACTATAATGTCGGCCACTACTACGGAAATGCGCATCTGTATCGGCTCTCAGCCGAGGGCGCCAACACCGTAGCGGTCATTCATTCCGAAGAGCTCCCGTTCGGGCAGAACAGAGACGGAGAGGCGGTCGTAACGGATATGAAGAGCTGTGCCGGCGGCACATACGCAGTGTTGGATATGGCGGAGGCATATGCTCCGCTCGCAAAGAGCGCAAAGCGAGGGATGATGTACACCAACGGCAGACGCACTGTTATAATACAGGACGAAATAGAGTTCGCCGACCGTCAGGATGTATGCTGGTTCATGCATACTGACAAGGAGCTTGAGCTTTCGGAGGACGCGCGTACCGCATATATAACCGTGGATAAGGACGGAGAAAAGGTCGTTATGCGGGCGTCCATCATATCCGAGGACAAGAGCCAGAAATTCAGCATAACCGATACTCACAGCTTTTTCCTCTCTACTACTTATACCGAAGAGCAAGTAATGGCGGGTAACAAATTCGGCCAGAAAGAAGTATCCAGAGACGGCATAAAAAGGCTTGTGATATCCGCAGACGGCGTGAAGCGCTTTAATTGCACCGTTGAGTTTGAGTTTGTGTCTGATAAATCTGACAGGCGTTATACAGAAAAAGTCACTCCCCTCACAAAGTGGAGCATTTGATCCGACGTAAAGAAACGGCCGCCGCATCAAGGCGGCCGTTTAAAAAATCAAATCAAAGGACAGGATAATATTTAATATGGATATAAAGGGCAAAAAAATAAATTTTTTGGGAGATTCTATAACATACGGCGCTGGTGTCAATAATCAGGAACTTCGTTTCGACAGACTGATGTGTACCCGCTACGGCGCCGCGGAGGCTTTCAATTTCGGTATATCCGGGACACGTCTGGCCTATCAGCTGCAAAACGGAGTATTTGTCAGCGACAATTCCTTTTCGGAAAGGGTCGACAACCTCAGACACGACGCAGATATCACCGTTGTTTTTGGCGGTACTAACGATTACGGACACGGGACGGCTCCGTTCGGGACCATGACAGACCTGGGGAAAAACAGCTACTGCGGGGCAATAAGATATATTTTAAAGAAACTGAGAGATGAATATCCGGGGCAGACCGTCATTTTTATGACACCGATGCGCCGCAAAGGCGGAAACAGCGTATACGGCAAGGTGAACGGGCTCCCGCTACGAGCTTACTGTGACGCGATAATAGAGGCATGCAAGGAATTCGGGGTAACCTGCATCGACCTTTACAATGAACTCGGCATAGACCCGGATATCGAGGCGGATCGCGAGAGGTATGTTCCGGATGGTCTGCACCCTAATGAGGCAGGGCATGCGGAGATCGCCAAAAAACTGATCGAAGCTATAGAAAAAATACCGGGATGATAAATGTCGGAACGGGGAAAAATATATGAGTATTCCAGCTGATTCCGGGACCTATGGAGGGCATATGAAAATTTTATTTTACGATTCCAAGAGCTACGATAAAGAGTCATTTTCCGCAGCTCTTAAAAATTATCCTCAGATAGAGGCTGAGTTTTTGGACACCGATATATCACTGTCGACGGTTTCGCTAGCCAAGGGATATGAAGCGGTATGTATTTTTGTAGCTTCCGCCGCAGATGCCGCGGTGATCTCCGCACTTGCAGATCAGGGAGTAAGACTTCTGCTCCTCAGATGTGCAGGCTACAATAACGTAGACCTAGCCGCCGCCGAGAAGGCCGGTATCACTGTAATGCGCGTTCCGGGATACTCGCCGGAGGCAGTTGCGGAACACGCCGCAGCGCTTCTGCTGTCTGTCAATCGTAAAATACACAAGGCGTATATACGGGTGCGTGAAAACAATTTCAGCCTGTCAGGACTCACCGGTCTGACTCTGCACGGCAGATGCGCGGGGATCGTCGGGACAGGACGAATAGGTGCCGCGATGTGCAGTATATGCAGGGGGCTTGGGATGAAGGTAATCGCATATGACAAATATCCCTCCCGTGATCTTGACTATGTCGAATATGTCAGCCTGGACGAGCTGTTCCGGAGGAGCGACGTTATATCGCTACACTGTCCTCTACTTGACGACACATATCATATGATCAACATTGATAGCATAAGGAAGATGCGCGACGGAGTCATACTTGTAAATACCTCGCGCGGCGCACTGATAAAGACGGAAGACCTTATACAGGGGATAAGAGAGCACAAGTTCTCAGGAGTCGGGCTTGATGTTTATGAGGAGGAGAATGAAAACGTCTTTGAAAACCGGGAGGATGATATACTGGAGCATTCTACGACGGCAAGACTGCTCTCATTCCCGAATGTTATAGTCACATCGCACCAGGGCTTTCTGACAGAGGAGGCGCTTGAGGCGATAAGCCGCACAACGCTTGACAACGCAGTATCTTTTTACGAAGGTAAGCCTATTTCGGAAAATATCGTTCACAGATAAATCGGAATAAATATAAACAAAAACGGAAATGCGCGTCCGGAGCACGTTTGTTCGGCTCGGGCGCGTTTTTTTATTTTGTCTTGCGGATGCTACTTTTTTTATGCAAGCGGCAATTTTATTTTGTTGAAAAGAGAGAGAAGTTAATATATAATGAAATTACCAATGAACGGTGAAAGGAGCGCGGAACTATGCAAAATCAGATAATTAAGGAGCGGACAGAACGTACAAAGTGGTATTTGCACGACAGGTTCGGTATGTTCATACACTGGGGGCTTTACGCTATCCCGGCAAGAGGAGAATGGATACGCAATCAGGAGAGGATACCTGAGGCGGAGTACATGAAGTATTTCAATGAATTCAATCCGGTGCGTTATGATCCGCGTCAGTGGGCAAGACTTGCCAAAGAGGCGGGAATGAAATACGTTGTGCTTACATCAAAGCACCATGACGGCTTCTGCCTTTTTGATTCCGCACTGACGGATTATAAATCTACGAATACGCCGTACGGAAAGGATATCGTCAGAGAATATCTTGACGCGTTCCGCGCAGAGGGGATAAAGGTAGGACTGTATTATTCGATAATAGACTGGCATCACCCGGACTATCCGCACTGTTCGGATCAGAACCATCCGATGAGAGGGAACCCGGACTATCCGGATGAGGGAAGAAATTTTGACAACTATATAAAGTATTTTCACGGGCAGGTCAAGGAGCTGCTTACAAATTACGGACACATAGATATAATGTGGTTCGATTTTTCTTACGGAGAGATGAGCGGGGAGAAATGGAAGGCAACGGAGCTTATCAAAATGGTCCGCTCGATACAGCCGTGGATAGTTGTCGACAATCGCCTGGAGGCGAGCGGCAGCTCTTACGGCAGTATAGTCAGCGAGGACCCGTGCATCTATTCCGGAGATTTTGCATCACCGGAGCAGATGATACCTCAGCGCGGCATAACGGATGTGAACGGGAAATCTATTCCGTGGGAATCCTGCATAACTCTTAATGATCACTGGGGGTATTGTGCCGCGGACAGGCATTACAAAACTCCGAAAATGATCATCCGTGCACTTGTAGAATGCGTCAGCAAAAACGGAAATATGATATTGAATGTCGGCCCTGATGCGATGGGAGAAATACCGGAGGAGTCTGCTGAAATACTTCGCGAGGTCGGACGATGGATGCGCAGAAATTCAGACTCGGTATACGGCTGCGGAGAGGCGGAATTTGCCAAGCCGGAATGGGGAAGATATACTCAGAACAGGAACAGGGTCTATGCGCATATACTTGAAGAGGATATGAACGCGACCATATTGGATATACCTCAAGAGCGGATAGATAAAATACGTCTTCTTCGTGACCGCTCTGAAATAATCCCTATAAAGCCCTGGAACGTAGTATCTATGGCGGGACAGACCGTGTTCCGAATAGGTGCGGGCAATTTCCCGCTTCCGGACGAGTCAGACACCGTTGTCGAGATAACCCTTAAGAATGACTGAACTGAGGCGAATTCAACTTATATTGTAAATTATTATTGGCATCCTATACAATTGGCAAATATAAAAAAGCATCCACCTGTCAAAATCAGGCGGATGCTTTTTTCGATATGCTTTAATGTGTGGAGCTCCTGCTGAGCCTCCGGTATTCTCGCGGGGATACCGAAGAGAGCTTTTTGAATGTATTGGTAAAGTAGTTTTGATCGGAAAAACCGAGGCGATCTGATATTTCCTGCATGCTGAGGTCTGTATACGCAAGGTAATTTTTTGCCTGTATCACTCTGAGGTGCGCGATGTATTCCGAGAGGGAAAAGCCGCTTTTTTTGCGGAATATGTGACTGATGCTCGATACCGAATACCCGGTGGCGCGGCTTATCTCTTTCATGCTTATATGAGAGGTATAGTTTCGGTTTATATATACCATGGCTTTTGCATATGCGGACTCCGGCGATGCGGGTACGGCATCCTTGGGGATGGAATCTTTAAGGAGCAGCAGCATATAGCACAGCGGATTTATCAGTCGGCGCAACCACTCCATGTCAGGAGATGTATGCTTGAGCCCTGAATCATATGTGCCTGTCAGAGCAGCTTCCGGGATCATATATTTTTCAGCGACGGAGCGTATCCGCGCCTCTGCCTTGCTGCGGTTTATCCCGTATCCGCCCACAGATACGAAACCTATGACATCTCCTTCTCCGATAGGAAAGACAAACTCCTCCGCGCCCGCATAGCACATTCCGAAAAACGGTTCTCCGGACTCAGCTATGCGGTCATATATTTTATGTTGCCGTTCTATACAGTGCTTCCATGCGCACGGAGAGGATTTGACCAGCAGACAATACGGGCTTTTATGAAGATTATATTCGGATATTATATGTGAAAAACTGAAAAAACTGCCGCTCCTGTCATGTATGGAAACACTCAGACCGATCTCATGTAGATATCCCGTATACGCCGCGATATCGTTCAGTATCTTTATCAACATTCGAGAGACCCCTTTTGCATGAACTTACAAAAACAAAGCATTTGAGTTAATGTAAAGTCTTCGACATAATTATATAATAAAAATAAAGGAAAGTAAATAGGATCGGGCGCGGCGGCGTCCTCAGATCCAATATTTCGGGAGGATTATTTATGTATATAATTGAGCCGGAGAGGAAGATCGAGGTATCAGACAAGGTAGATGTCGTCGTCACAGGCGGGGGGCCGTCCGGATTTGCCGCGGCGTACACGGCGGCAAAATGCGGTGCAAAATGCATTTTGACTGAGCAGCTGGGGAATATAGGCGGGATATCCACAAGCGGGCTTATGAGCCACTGGACAGGAACATGTGACAGCGCGTTGTACCGGGAGATACTCAGGAGGAGCGCCGAGGCCAGAGAAGGCGCGGAGCACGGCAAAATAATAAATACGATCAATCCTGAGGAACTCAAGACCATATATCTTGAGATGCTCTCTGAGGTCGGATGCGAGGTGCGCTTATACACTTCGGCAAGGGCGGCGGTCAAGGACGGCCGGCGTGTCTCCGGAGTGATCACAGAGGGCAAGGAGGGCAGGAGAGCGATACTTGCGGGCTGCGTTGTGGATGCATCGGGAGACGGAGACATAGCTGCGGATGCGGGAGTGCCGTTTTGCCTCGGACGTGAAGAGGACGGGAAAATGCAGCCTGCCACAATTATGTTCAAGGTCGGCGGCGTTGATACTGACAGAGCTGTATATCTCGGATCTTTTGAGAGCAAATATAAGACGCCGAAGGGAGAACTTCAGGAGCTGGCGCGGGAAAAATTGCCGTTCCCGGCTGGGCATGTATTGCTTTACAGAAGCACTTTGCCGGGGATAGTCACATGCAATATGACAAATTGCACCGATGTAGACGGGACAGACTCCAGATCTCTCACTCGGGCGACAGGCGTATGCCGCTCTCAGATGAAAAAAATCGTTGAGTTCCTGCGGGAATATGTTCCGGGATACGAACACTGTTTTATTATAAGCTCTGCATCGCTCATCGGAGTAAGGGAGACCAGGCATTTCAAAGGACTTTATACTCTGACCGGCGATGATATATATTCCGCAAAGGTGTTTGACGACTGGGTCGTCAAAGGTGCATACTTTAATTTTGACGTTCATAATCTGACCGGAGCCGGGCTCGATAAGACAGGAGTTCAGGCAAAATTCGGACAAAAACAGGGATATACGATACCGTACCGCTGTTTGGTTCCGGAAAATATGGACGGCATACTGCTATGTGGCAGAAATATATCCGGAACGCACATGGCTCATTCAAATTTCCGTGCTATGCCGATATGCGTCGCGATAGGAGAGGCGGCGGGGGCGGCAGCCGCTGAGTCGGTCCGCCTCGGCGTCACTCAAAGAGAACTCGATCCGGCAGTGGTGCGCGCGGCTCTTATACATGCATCAGAAACATAAAAACTTAATATAAAAAAGGAAAAAGCCGGGATCATACCGGCTTTTTTCTTTTTGTAAATCATTCGTAAAGCGGGTGATTCTTGCAGATCTCGCTGACGCCTGCGCGTATCTCGTCCGCCTTGTTGTCAAAATCTGTAATGGCGAGGTGTATATACTCCGCGATCTTGTCCATATCCGCGGTGTCGAGGCCTCTGGTGGTCGCTGCCGGTGTACCCAGACGGAGCCCGCTCGTTATGAACGGACCTTCCGGATCGTTGGGGATGGCGTTTTTATTGGCGGTGATATATACTTTATCGAGCCTTATCTGAAGTTCTTTACCGGTGACTCCGGTCCCTATGAGATTCAAGAGCATAAGGTGATTGTCCGTACCGCCGGATACGAGCTTGTGTCCGCGCTTCATGAGCCCTGAGGCGAGCGCAGACGCATTCTCGATTATCCGTTTCTGGTATTGCTTGAAGTCATCAGTCATCGCCTCTCCGAGGCAGACTGCCTTTGCAGCTATAATATGCATGAGCGGACCGCCCTGAGAGCCGGGGAAAAGTCCCTTGTCTATCGCTTTGGCGTACTCTTCCCGGCAGAGGATCATTCCGCCTCTGGGACCGCGCAGAGTCTTATGCGTTGTTGTCGTGACTATATCGGCATAGGGAATAGGACTCTGATGAAGTCCTGCGGCTACAAGTCCGGCAATATGCGCCATATCCACCATAAGGAGCGCGCCTTCCCGTTTTGCCGTTGCGCTTATTCTTTCAAAATCTATTTTTCTGGGATACGCGGACGCTCCTGCGACTATCATTTTCGGGTGGCACTCGTGCGCGGTCTTCTCCATCTGCTCATAGTCGAGGAAGCCGTCGTCATTTACTCCGTAAGGCACAAAGTTGTAGAGTGCGCCGGACATATTTACGGGAGAGCCGTGGGTCAGATGTCCGCCGTGGGCGAGATTCATGCCCATGACGGTGTCCCCCGGCTTCAGCATCGTAAAGTATACCGCCTGGTTAGCCTGTGCTCCTGAGTGAGGCTGAACGTTCGCATGCTCCGCTCCGAAGAGCTCTTTGGCACGGTCTCTGGCGATGTTCTCCACCTCATCGACGCATTCGCATCCGCCGTAATAGCGGCGCCCCGGATATCCCTCAGCATATTTGTTGGTGAGAACGCTTCCCATTGCCGCCATTACAGCAGGGGAGACAAAGTTCTCAGACGCGATGAGCTCTATATTGCGCCTCTGACGCTTGAGCTCGTCCTCCATCGCCTTTGCGACGGCAGGATCGTATTTTGCTACAAAGCCTATTGTATCGATGAGATTGCCGTACATTTTCGTATCCTTTCTTTTTAAGGTCAGGTTATATTTCGGCGCGCTTTTGCGCCGGACGATAAAAATATTATATCATATTTTATTTTTCATTGCAAGAGAACGCGGCGCGTTTATTTATCATCTCTGAAAATTGCCGATATCGACGTCAGGATAGGTATATAAGAAATTGCAGTGCACAGTTCCATGTATCTTTGATAAGTCACCCTTTATGTTCATGCCCGGCAGAGCGGTTTTGGCGGGAGCTTGCGTAGGTATTATTCAGATGTCCGCTCCGATGCAGTTCTGAGACTACCACCGCAAAGGTCTATGTTATCTCTGCATATTTATTTAGGCCGGTCAAAAAAAGAGTCCGAAAGCTATATGTTTTCGGACTCGGTCTGGTGCGGGCAACAGGACTTGAACCTGCACAACCTTGCGATCATAAGAACCTGATGGTAACGTCACCTCGGTGTAACATTTAATATAAAATGCAGTTTTTGTTATTTACTTTACAAAAAGTTTATTTTATAATAGTAGATGTAATAAAGTGTTTGAAAGGAGCAGGTATTATGAAAAGATTAAATCTTGCTATTATCGGTCAGGGACGAAGCGGGAAAGACATACACGG